>JBNKOT010000222.1:0-1591 GCA_050294855.1 Draconibacterium sp.
TGAAGGATTGATGCAGTGAATCGGGATGAAATTTTTAGAAATGGCTTGAAAACTATTAAAATATTGTATTTTCATAGGCTAATTGTAGAAAAAACTTAAACTAACAAAAATGATAAACCGAAGAAATTTTATTCGTACATCGGCTTTAACTGCGGCGGGCTTTGCGGCACTAAAAGCAAATGCAATTTCGAGTATCACCGAAAACCGTGGATTGAAAGATTATTTTGCAGGAGATTTTAAAATTGGAACTGCCATCGGAGCATCAACTTTTACCAAAAAGGATAAAAAGTACCTCGATTTGATTGCGCAGGAATTTAGTTCAATTACGGCCGAAAATGCGATGAAATGGGAGCCGATTAATCCAAAAGAAGGAAAGTGGAATTGGAAAGTACCGGATGAATTTGTAGACTTCGGACTCAATAACGACATGTTTATTCAAGGTCATGTTTTGGTTTGGCATAGCCAGGTTCCAAGAGCAATTTTTCTTGACGAAAAAGGTAAAAATGTTTCAAAAGAAGTTTTAACAAAACGGATGGATGACCACATCACAACGCTTGTGAGTCGTTACAAGGGAAAGGTGAATGCCTGGGATGTTGTGAATGAATCGATCACTCCGGAAGACGGTTTCAGAAAAAGTAAGTGGCTGGAAATAATGGGCCCGGAATTTATGGAAAATGCTTTTTACAAAGCTCATGAAGTAGATCCGGCTTGTCAATTATTATACAACGATTACGGCATGGATGATCCGAAACGCCGCGATTTTGTTGTCAATCTGGTCAATAAATACAAAAAGAAAGGAGTTCCGATTCATGGAATTGGAATGCAGGGGCATTTTAATTTGGATGGTCCTTCTATCCAAAAAATTGAGGACAGTATTTTAGCTTTTGCATCAACCGGAATGCGGGTACACATTACCGAACTCGATGTGGATGTTTTACCTTACGACTGGGGAAGAACGGCAGAGATTTCAACAAATATTGAATATGCAAAAACCTTAAATCCTTATCCCGACGGTTTACCTAAAAACATCGAAGATAAATTAACCAAGCGGTACGAAGATATTTTTAGGTTGTTCCTGAAACACAAGGATAAAATCGACCGGGTTACATTTTGGGGAACCAGCGACGATCAATCGTGGAAAAATAATTTTCCGATGCGCGGACGAACCAACTACCCATTGTTGTTCGATCGCAAACACGAAAAGAAAGATGCATATTATGCCGTCACCGGTTTAAAAAAGTAGAAAGTACCTAAGGCATTTTTCAGAGATTCCATTCTGATTATTTAATCATCGGGATGGATTTTTTTCTGTCGAAGAGAGTGCAAACAGATCAATTAAAGCACTTGTTCGTTAACTCAAGATTATATTTGAAATTGATTATATTTTTTTAAACCTTATCATCGAAGATAAACCTTAGTAGTACTGATGTATTCCACAACAAATAACCTTATTAATCTTTCGTGTTCACGAATCCAGCAATATTCAATTAACCAATTTCATTCTTTATGAAATAGAAAAAGAAGATCCGGATTTTTTGTTTTACCAGAATAAGGTTAATAAGGTTAATAGTTGAAACCAAAGAATACGTTT
>JBNKOT010000223.1:0-6021 GCA_050294855.1 Draconibacterium sp.
GAATTTTTTCATAAAAAAGCGAAAATGGAAAAATCGAAGTATTTTGGGGGTTTCAACTTCATTTTTCTTTTGAAATTGCTTTTTGTCTAAAGTATTAAAACATACAGAAATTTGTATTATGGTTTAAAACATAAAAATTTCTGTTAAAAGTTACCGAATGACTAACTTGTTTCGTGTAACTTCGAAAAAAATAAGGATGCCGAATTAATTGATTTGAATAATTGGTTTTCAATTGAAATAATAATTAAGAAAGTACCACATGAATAGTTTTAGGAATTTACTTGAAGCAGCAAAAAAGCAGCCGGTAAAACGGATGGTTGTTGTAAACGGTGTAGATGTAAATACGCTGGAAGCATTAGATGAGGCAGTTCAAATGGGATTTATAAAACCAATTCTGACGGGAAGTCAGGAACGGATCGAAGGGAAGTTAAAATCTTTGAATATCGATGCAAGAAAATACGAGATTATTAATGCCGAATCGTCGAAAGCTGCCACCGAAAGTGCCGTAAAATTTGTCCACGACGGAGAAGCCGACCTGATTATGAAAGGGATGGTTTCGACCGATAAATTTATGCGTGTTTTACTTAAAAAGGAATATGGTTTATTACCGTCGAGAGCTACCTTAAGTCATATCGCTGTTATGGATAATCCGAATTATCACAAGTTGCTGATTTTTAGCGATGCCGGAGTAATTCCTTATCCCGATTTAAAACAGAAAATTTTAATGACCGAATACCTGATAAAAGCTGCGCAAGGATTGGGAATTGAAATGCCCAAAGTTGCTGTAATTGCACCAACCGAGCAAATTATTATTTCTATTCAATCGTGTATGGACGGTGCGACCATTGCAAAAATGTCGGAACACGGACAAATCGAAGGTGGAATTGTTGATGGACCAATGGCCTTAGATGTTGCCATAAATCAGGTTGCAGCAGAAATAAAAGGTTTTACTTCGCCGGTGGCTGGTGATGCCGATTGTTTGCTTTTTCCAAACATCGATGCAGCCAATGTTTTTTACAAAACTAATTCGAAGCTGTGTAAAGCAGAAATGGCGGGAATAATTGCAGGAGCAAAAGTTCCTGCTGTAGTTTCGTCGCGTGGCGACAGCGAAAAAACCAAGTTGAATTCGATTGCTCTGGCGTCGTTAATCAGTTAAATTGGAATGTTTAAAGTTCTTGCAATAAATCCGGGTTCTACATCCACAAAATTTGCCGTTTATTTTGATGATAAATGTGTGTTAAAAAAAACAATAACACATTCTTTTGAAGATTTGATGGGCTATAAAACTATCATCGATCAGTTTGATTTCAGAAAAGGTTTGATTATTGAAACGCTTGTTGAAGAAGGAATAGATGTTGACTCGATAAAATATATTATTGGCCGAGGCGGAATGACTTATCCGATGGAATCGGGTGTTTACCGTGTGAATAATTTAATGCTGGAACATGCCCGAATTGGAATTGTTGGGCAACATGCAAGTAATCTTGGACCAATGTTGGCCGATTACATTGCCTTGCAAATTCCAAACGCCAAAGCTTTTATTGCCGATCCGGTGGTTACTGACGAATTGAAAGAAATTGCCCGTATTTCAGGTCATCCGAAATTTGAGCGGCGTTCTATTTTTCATGCTTTAAATCAAAAAGCCATTGCGCGTTTGCATGCTCAAAAAACTGAAAACAATTACACAGATTTAAATCTGATTGTTGCACATCTTGGTGGGGGAATTTCGGTAGGAGCACATAAAAAAGGCAGAGTAATTGATGTAAACAATGGATTAAATGGCGAAGGACCTTTTAGTCCTGAACGCGCCGGGACTTTGCCGGTCGGGCAATTAATTGATCTTTGTTTCGGCGGGAAATATACAGCAGGGCAGGTGCACAGAATGGTACTTGGCGAAGGAGGTTTTGTTGCTTATTTAGGAACAAACAATGCGTGCGAAGTTGAAGAAAAGGCAAAATCGGGTGACGAAAAGGCACAATTTATTCAGGAAGCCCTCTTTTACCAGGTTTCAAAAATTATTGGCGAAATGGCCGTTGTTTTAGAAGGAAAAGTAGATGCCATTTTATTAACCGGTGGACTGGCCTATAATAAACAACTCGAAAATTACATTCGCACAAAAGCAGGTTTTATCGCACCAATTTTTGTTTACCCCGGCGAAGACGAACTCGAAGCACTTGCACTGAATGCACTGCGGGTTGCACGCGGCGAGGTTGGAGCAAAAGAATATAAATGGATTCAATCCTAAAAATTCCTTTTCAAAAATTCGTAGGCATTGCTGTGCATAAACCGTTCTACTATGTCGGCAGCTTTAATTTTATTAAAATCTTTTAAGTTGTCCGATTGCTTCGACGCAATAAAATTGTACGCATGCTTTTCCAGGTAACTGTCAAAAAGCGGCATGTCTTCGGCCGACCAAAATCCGTTTAAGGAGTTAACCATTCCATCGTAATCCGATCCGATGGCTTGTATTCCCCAGGCATATTTATCGTTTCTGTTTAATACTTCAGCAATGTGCTGAATCTGGTTCCAGATTAATTTCGATTTGTGAAACAGCATTTTCCGTCGGCTCAAAAAAGGCCCCGATTTTTTTAATTCACTTTTACTTCCAACCCGGCGTTCGTCAAATTGGATTCCAAATATTCCGCCCGATTCAGCGATACGAATCAATTCGTTATCATAAAAATTGATGTCGTCGGATTGAAATTTCCCGTAATTGAACAAATCGTCTTCCACCGGTTTATCGAACGATCTGAGACCATTTACGGCTCCATGACTAACAATTAACGGAATATTTTCGTTTGAATATTCTTTTTCAAGAAAATTGTAATACTCTTTTCTGGCTTGTATACTTAAATGTTTTAAATCGATTAGAATTCGTTTTCCGTCTGAGTTATCCAGTAATTTTCGAAGCACGTTCCAACCAAGATCGTTAAAACCTTCGTTCATTCCTTCCGACTGATCGCATAATTTACTTACAATGCCGTGCAAACTCTGTGCATGCCCCGCCATTTCGTTGTTAAAATGGTGTGCCATTCCAATAAAAAAAAGGCGTTTGTCCCAGTTTTTAACTTTGTCTACATTGGCAAGCACTTCCGCCGGATTCACTGTTTCTCCCATCATTTGCAGTCCACTGTTAAAAACGTTGGTTCCTTCAATTGTAAGAATCACATAAATGGTTTTAATTGCCGGGTCTGTTTCATCTTCAATTTCCTGAAACGACGAAACAATTTTATATTGAACCCATTTGTTATGAATTTTAATTTTTTTTCCGTCGAGTTGTTTGTAAAAATCATATTCCATTTCCAGATCCGGAAAATATTCTTTCATTTTTTGAATATGATCAATTCGCTTTTTCCCGAGGCCAACGATTAAATTACTTAAGACATCGCCTGGCAGTCCGGTTCCGGCTTTAGTCATTAAAAATCCTTTTTCGAGCCCGCAAAGCGAAGCACAAACAATGGATGCATTTCCTTTTTCCAGCGTTGTAAAGTCTGCTTGCCGGAACTTGGTTAAAGTTAAAAGTATGTTGGCGATTTTGTCGAATAAGTTAGGTGGATCGTAATGCCAGATGCTCGAAGTTCGGTTTTTATTGGGATGATTCTTACCTGCGATACGGTTAAAACTTTTTCCCAGCGGTTTCATGGCCGGATGAATGTGTAAATCGATAAAATGTGATTCCATGCTACGATTATTAATGGATGAAATGGATAAAAAGAAATGGAGGAGGCAATTTTCGGGTCGATTAGTGAACAGTCATTATTAAACATTTCACTTTAATAATGTATGGAATTTTCCATGTGCCTTTTTGAGTCGTATAAGTTACGAAAAACAGAGGTGTTAATCAATGTTTTAGGCTTATGTTTGAGTGTGTGTTCTCTTTCAGTTCCCGATTAAAAAGTTTTCGCAGAAGAACTCTTGAATTCAAACTCAATTATCTTATATTTAAAGATCTAAACCTAACTGAAAGAACCTATGAAATATCTGAAAGTTCTGATTTCCACGATACTGTTTGTTATCGCCACAAGCATTGTTTTATCTCAGGAAAAGGAAATCCCAAAACTCGACAATCCAATGTCGGTGAACTACCTCAAAAAAAATTTACAAAAATCTTTGCCCCGGCTGGTTCTGAATTCAAGCATCGAAAAAGAGCTGAGAAAGAGTTTAAAAACCGATCTGGTTATACAAAACATGTACAAAGCAATTCAGTTAAATGCATCCGAAATTTATTCAAAGCCGTTTTTGAAACGAGAATTGGAAGGCCGGAGATTATTAGGTGTTTCGCGCGAAATGTTGTATCGTATAAACATGTTGGGCATGGTTTATTTAATCGAAAAAGATGCAAAAACCCTGCAACGAATCCATGAAGAACTTGTAGCAGTTTGTAATTTTTCGGATTGGAATCCGAGCCATTATTTGGATGTGGCCGAAATGTCGCTCGCTGTTGCTTTGGCGTTGGACTGGACCGCCGGAAAACTCCCACAATCAACGATTGAGTTAGCCATAAAAGCATTGATCGAAAAAGGAATAAAACCAAGCTGGCCAGAAACGGGGAGTCCGGGCTGGGCTTACGGATCGAACAACTGGAATCAGGTTTGTAATGGCGGAATGATTGCCGCCTCGATCGCAATTGCCGAAACAGATCCTGAACTGGCAGCAAAGACCATTTATCGTGCTTTAGACGGACTTCCACATTCATTGGTTGAATATGGCCCCGACGGCGTTTATCCCGAAGGATCAACCTACTGGGAGTATGGAACAAGTTTTTCGGTAATTACAGCAGCCATGCTCGAAAGTGCATTTGGAACTGATTTTGGTCATTTGAATTATCCGGCATTTAAAGCGAGTGCCACCTATCGCGTGCTCATGAATGCGCCGTCGGATATGTACTATAATTTTGCGGATTGTGGCGATCGGCGGAGTAAAAACGGCGACCTTATTTTGGCCTGGTTTGCCACAAAAACCGGAAATAGAACCTTTTATGAAAAAGAACGGCTTCTGCGACCTGCCGATAAAATGGGAAAACTTCCGCGATTGGCCGGCGCTGCTTTGGTGTGGTTGGCGCAATACGAAGGCAAAAACGAAGAGAAATTTCCAACTTCGTGGACAGGCGGAGGCGCAAACCCAATTGTAATTTTCAGAGGCGACAAGAACGACCCGCACAGTTATTATTTTGGAGGGAAAGGAGGAAGAGGAACAGTAAATCATGGAAACATGGATGGTGGTTCGTTTATTTTTGAATTGAATGGAGTGCGCTGGGTTGTTGATCCGGGAAACCAAAGTTATCATGCACTGGAAAAAGCGGGTTTCGATTTATGGAATAAAAGTCAAAACAGCGACCGCTGGACTTTGCTCACGAAAAATAATTTTGGACATAGCACCATTTCGGTAAATAATCAGTTGCACAAAGTGGATGGAATGGCAACAATCATCGATTTTAATGAAGGTGAAAATCCTGAAGCGACAATTGATTTATCGCCAACATTTAAAGGTCAGTTAAAAAGTGCCAAACGAAAGTTTGTAAAAGAGAGTCCAACTTCGTTATTGATTGAAGATATAATCGAAATTTCAGAACAAACGAAATTAATTACCTGGCAATTAATGACGACTGCTGATGTTGAAATTATTGATGGTGGAGCGATTTTAAAAAAAGAGGGTAAAAAACTTTTGCTGGAGAATCTTTCTCATCCCGATGTTGAAGTATCAATTATTTCGCTTTATCCGGCTCCTTTAGAATTAGATCGTCAGATGAAAGGTTTAAAAAGAATTGAAATTCAGATACCCGCCTGGACCATCAACGGAGGAGAAACAAAAATAGAAGTTCGTCTTTCAGAATTAAAATAGGTATATAAAAAGTACAGGATAATAGAATTGTATTGTACTAGCAGATGAATTAATTTTGACTTGAAACTTGATATTTGTATGAACCTGAGTTCGATTAAAATTAGCGAGCTCAAATTTCAGTAAATGATTGATTTACAATATAAATTTTTGAGACATAGCGAGCTATGGTGATAAAATTTA
>JBNKOT010000224.1:0-2960 GCA_050294855.1 Draconibacterium sp.
TGAAAAACTGCACATTATTGGTGGTGGCGCCAATAATACCGTGATGAATCAATTAACTGCCGATGCTACCGGAATACAAGTTTTTGCAGGGCCAACAGAAGCAACGGCAATCGGAAATATTATGATGCAAGCTAAAGCAAATGGTGCTGTTCATTCGTTAAGCGAAATTCGGTCTGTAGTAAACAACTCATTCGAAGTGACAGAATATCAACCATCACCAAAATTAAACTGGGAGTTGGCTTACGAAAAGTTTGAAAAGTTGAACTGATTATTTTTTCTTCTTTTTTGCTTTTAACGAACGTACTTCATTTTCGTTTTTGCGAATCAGTTTTTTCCAGTTGTAGTCGGTGTCTTTGGTAAAATCGAGAGTTTCTCGGTAGTCGTTTTTTTCGATTTCGAGCACCGTGATTTCTTTGCCTAAAAATTCTTCAATTTCATCCAATATTTCTTTTTCGTCGGTGCTACAAAACGAAACGGCTTGTCCTTTTTTCTTGCCACGCCCTGTTCTTCCAACACGGTGAACGTAATTCTCAGACACCTCGGGAAGATCGTAATTCACTACAAAATCAACACTTGGAATGTCGATTCCGCGGGCACTGACATCGGTGGCGATCAGTAATTTTACAAACCCCTTTTTAAAGCGGTCGAGTGTGGTCGAACGCTCAGTTTGTTCTTTATCGCTGTGTATAGTTTCGCTTGGAATTTCAACACGTTCCATGGCTTTTTTTACGCGCTCGGCACGAACTTTTGTACGCACAAAAACCAAAATTTTAGCTTCCGGATTTTCATTCACTAAACGTTCTAAAAAAGCTCTTTTATCATCCATTTCGATAAAAGCAACTTTATGATCGATGTTTTTTGCCACCGGATTTTTTGGTGAAATCTGAATTCGAATGGGTTTACTCACCAATGAATAAGCGAGTTTTTTTATTTTTGGATTGATGGTCGCCGAAAAGAAAAGTGTTTGTCTTTTTTTCGGAAGAAATCGGATGAGGTCGTTGATGTCTTTTATAAATCCAAGATCCAACATGTGATCGGCCTCGTCGAGAATTAAGGTTTCAACACGATGCAACATTAAATAACCTTGGCTTACCAGGTCGAATAAACGACCCGGAGTTGCCACTAAAATGTCGACGCCACTTTGTAATTTTTCGATTTGCGGTGCCTGATCAACGCCACCAATTATGTTTGCCGTTTTAACTCCTGTGTTTTGTGCAATCGATATAAATACTTCGGTAATTTGTTGTGCCAGTTCGTGTGTAGGCGCCATTACCAAACATTTAATTCCATCGGCACGTTTGGCTAATTTTGCTTTTTGAATTTTATGAATTACAGGAATGGCGAATGCGGCAGTTTTTCCGGTGCCAGTTTGTGCAATAGCCAAAACATCTTCGCCTTTTAATATGGGTGGAATTGCTTTGAACTGGATGTCGGTTGGACGACGAAAATCTTTTTTCGCCAGGTTCTTTTTTATTTCGAACGAGATGGAATATTCCTCAAACTTCATTTGTAATTCATTTAAAAATGCAAAGATAGCTTAAACTCCGACAAAGCCTTCGATTTCATATATTTGCCAATTTTATTTGACCTTTCAATAATAGATGCGGTAATAAAGAAGGAGTTAGAGGCTCGCCCAAATTCGTGCGAGCGAAAATCCAGGAGCTTTTATTTCCAGATCGAGAAAGTAACCAAAAGGTGTTTGTGCGGTTTCGAATTCAGCATTCTGCAAGCGGATTTCTGCCAGATCGAAAAGTTCTTTGGTAAATTCAACCGATGCTTTGGATTCGGATAAATGAGCAAAAGAATGAAGTATAACTTTTTTGCAATCGTTTTTGCGGGCGGTCCATTTTAAGTGGTTAACGAGTTTTTTTTCACGACTGTTTACCGCTTTTTCTTCGTCGCTTTCTTCGACCTGAATAAAAGCCAGAATAGCATCCGAAAAAGTTGCTCCTTCTGTTATTTCTTCTACCGAGTCGAGGTTTTTTTGTGCCGGTTTATAGGCAAACTCATCCACATACATTACCAGTACTTTCATAGCTCTTGTATTCAAAAAATGTAAATATAGTGGATTCTGCGATTCCGGAAGTCTAAAATTTATTTTTCTATTTTTTCCAGCAAATCGTAGCTCAGTTTCTCGGTCCAGGCACACAATTCGGCCACTTGTTCTTCTGAGAGTTTTGATTTTTTGTGCATCCAGGTATACGATTTTATCGGCATTTTTTTATGTTCAACTTCCCTGCAAATTTTTTCTAGATCCCCGATTTTATCGAATACATCCATTTCTCCCCAATTCGAGAAATTCAATTCTCTTTTCCCTTCGTCAACGTGGTGATTCACCATCCACGAAACCGGTGCTATTTTATGGTACCATAAATAATTGGTTTGATTCGAGTGGCAGTCTAAACAAGCATTCTGGAGTATCGATTTAATATTTTCGGGAACTTGTTCTTTCTGAAAAATATGATTCGAGGCGTTTGTCTCCATATTTTTTTCGGCTTGAAAAAACTGGATTACAAGAAAAGCAGCGATAAAAACGAGAACTATTATTCGAATAATTTTACGCATAAGAAATTCGTTAGGTGTAAAAAAATAAAATGGATTCCTCCGATATTAGGAATCCATTTAAATTTTTTATTACTATTTACTTTTAATCAGCGCTTCTGCCTCCTTTTGAGCCCAAGCCATCAATGTCTTCTTTTCATCTTTGGTCAGTTCCATTTCAGGTCTTTTTTCCAAAACTTTTTTTGGTGGCATTTCATTTTCCTTCAAAACATCGCCAATGTGTTTGTAGGCACTAATTTTTTTGAGACGCGACAAACTGTCCAGTTGTTTAAAATCCAGATCCTTTTTTGCATCATCATTTTTAGAATCGGTGTTGTGGCAGCCAAAACACGATTTGTCGATAATTGCCTTAACATCGTCGGGCATTTTTGGAACTGTTTTTTTTGCCGGTTTTTCGT
>JBNKOT010000225.1:0-2685 GCA_050294855.1 Draconibacterium sp.
CGATGTTTTTGAGAAGGCAGAAGTTTTATTACAAATTCAGCCACCGGCTGATGGAGATACCAAGAAAATTAAAAAAACCCAGGTATGGATCAGTGCGTTTAACCCGCTTTGGGACACCAACCTGGTAAAAGAATTCCTCGAAAAAGGAGTAACAACTTTTAGTCTCGACCTGATTCCGCGTACTTCGCGTGCGCAGGCCATGGACATTTTATCGTCGATGGCAACCGTTTCGGGTTACATGGCAGTTTTAGAAGCTGCTGTGAAACTTCCAACTTTTTTCCCTATGTTTATGACTGCCGCAGGTACAATTCGTCCGGCGAATGTTCTGATATTGGGAGCTGGAGTTGCCGGATTACAGGCCATTGCAACCTCTAGAAAGCTGGGTGCACAAGTACAAGTTTTCGATGTGCGTTCTGCAGTAAAAGAAGAGGTAATGAGTTTGGGTGGAAAATTTGTTGAAGTGGAAGGTGCCACCGAAGACAAAGCCGCCGGAGGTTACGCCGTTGAACAAACCGAGGAATTTAAAAAGAAACAACAACAGGCAATTAACGACCACGCTGCAAAAGCAAACGTTGTAATTTGTACGGCACAAATTCCGGGAAGAAAAGCACCGCTTTTAGTTCCAAAGGTAGCCGTTGAAGCAATGAAACCCGGTTCGGTAATTATCGATATGGCTGCATCTAGCGGTGGAAACTGCGAGTTGACAAAAGACAACGAAACAATTGTTCATAATGGAGTTACAATTGTTGGGCAATCGAATTACCCCGCACAAAAACCTATCGATGCCAGCCGGATGTTTGGTAAAAACGTACTTAACTTCATGAAACTTTTAATTGGTGAAGAAGGTGCATTAAACCTTAATTTTGAAGACGACATTGTAAAAGGAACCTGCATTACGAATAAGGGCGAAATTTACAACGAACGTGTTAAATCAGTAATCGAAAAAGCTTAATCAGATATGGAACAAATATTACAGTTTTTCTTCGAATATAAAGAAGAGATATTTATTATCGCTTTATCCATATTTGTGGGTATTGAAGTGATTTCCAACGTACCGGCTGTTTTGCACACGCCCCTGATGTCGGGAGCAAATGCAATTAGTGGGGTTATTATTATTGGTGGAATTATTCTTGTTGGTCATGCCGACCTTTCTTCGTTTTCGTTAAACCTGGTATTGGGAATTTTAGCCCTGATTTTTGGAACACTTAACGTAGTTGGAGGATTTGCCGTTACCGACAGAATGCTTGAAATGTTTAAAAAGAAAAAAAAGTAGGAAATCATGGATAAAGTTTTAGGAATATTTAACGGAATGGAATTTACCATTGGCGATTCACTACTTGAGCTAAGTTACCTGGTTGCCGCACTTTTATTTGTATACGGATTAAAATTACTTTCTCACCCTGCCACTGCCCGAACAGGAAACCTGTGGGCGGCCGGTGGAATGGGACTGGCAATGATCACCACTCTTTTATTGCACAAAGCTCCTGATGGATCAGGAATTCCACTCACTAACGTTTGGATTATTTTAGCTGCAATAGGTGTTGGCTCTGCAATTGGATGGATTATCGCACGAAAAATTAAAATGACTGCGATGCCCCAGCTGGTTTCGCTCTATAATGCAACCGGTGGAGCTGCATCGATGTTGGTTGGTTTGTTGGAGTATCCTAACGCCATAGCCGGCGATGTGGGTTCAATATTAGTTACAGTTCTTGGACTGATTATCGGAGCCATTGCATTTAGCGGAAGTTTAATTGCTTTCGGAAAACTCGATGGAAGAGTTGGCGATCTGATGAAACCATTTATGACCTACATCAACCTGGTTTTATTGATCGTTACCATTATTTTGGCCGTTTATGTCATTATTTCGCCAAACCCACCATCCGAAATGGTTGGTGCCATTTATGCATTACTTGCCATTTCGTTGGTTTATGGAGTTATGTTTGTAATGCCGATTGGTGGAGCTGATATGCCGGTAGTAATTTCGTTACTGAACTCGTTAACAGGTATTGCAGCGGCAATGGCCGGTTTTATTTACAGCAACCAGGCAATGATTTTAGGTGGTATTCTAGTGGGAGCTGCCGGAATGATCTTAACCATGTTGATGTGTAAAGCCATGAATCGTTCGTTGTTAAACGTAATTATCGGTGCATTTGGCGGCGGTGGCGCTGCTGCTGGTGGCGATGTCCAGGGATCAATTAAAGAAATACAATTGAGCGATGCGGCTGTTCTTTTAAGCTACTCACAAAAAATTGTTGTTATTCCGGGATATGGTTTGGCAGTTGCACAGGCACAACACATTGCACACGAATTAGATGCTTTATTGGAAGGAAAAGGAATTGAAGTAAAATACGCGATTCATCCGGTTGCCGGTCGTATGCCGGGCCACATGAATGTATTGTTGGCCGAAGCAGATGTACCTTATGAGCAGTTGGTTGAAATGGATGACATTAATCCGGACATGCCAAATGTTGATGTTGCCATTGTAATTGGAGCAAACGACGTAGTGAATCCTGCAGCGTACGACGATCCTAGCAGCCCGATTTACGGAATGCCAATTATCGACGCACATCTTGCAAAAAATATTATCATCATGAAACGTGGTATGGGTAAAGGTTATGCAGGAATCGAAAACTTCCTGTTCTTTAACGACAAAACCCGCATGTTATTTGGCGATGCAAAAAGCTC
>JBNKOT010000226.1:0-4647 GCA_050294855.1 Draconibacterium sp.
CACAGCCAGTTCTTACTCAGACGACATCTACTTTCATCCGGCTGATGTTCCTCCTCCAATTGCTGTTAACGAAATGGTAATAGAATCTGTTCCTGAAAAATCTGGCGATAAAATTATCATCAGCCAAATTGAAACAAAAGAGGATGGAACAAATACCATGAACAATTACATTTTTGATGGTACTGAAAAAGATGCCGACGCATTGGTGTACAATATGGATCAAATGGAATTGGATGGTAGCGATACCACTATACTTTATAACGACGACGAATTACAATACGTTATCAACAATTATTACGACGGCGAAGAACTGGATTATGCGTACCGTATCCGTCGTTTTCACAATCCATACTTTTACGATCCGTTTTACTGGGATAGTTGGTACTACGATCCATACTTTAGTTATGGATATTATTCAATGTACAATCCTTATTTCTCTTTTGGATGGGGAAATAGTTGGTATTCTCCATACAGTAGGTGGGGCTGGGGTTATTCACCATTTTATAGTAGTTTTTATGGATATGGTGATTACTACGGTGGATACTACGCCGGTTATGGTGGATATGGCTACGGAGGTTATGGCGGATATTATAATGGAGGTTCGTATGCAAATTCCGGCAATTACAGATATGGACAAAGAAGATCGACAGCTACAAATGTTGTCAGAAACGATGGAAGAAGATCGATAACTGGAATGTCGGCAAGCAATTCAAGAAATAAAAGCGCAGGAAATGTTGCTTCAACTCAAGACAGAAGAACAACATCAACTTCGGGCGTAAGAAACAGTTCGACAAAAGCAGGCAGTGCAAATGTACTGACAGAAAAAAGAAGAACAACTAGCTCTGAATATACACGATCGGCAGCGACTAAAAGCAATACAACACGTACACAAAGTTATACAAGACCGGGAACAACAACATCGAGCAGAGCATATACACGACCAAGCACTGCAACATCTACCAGAAAAAGTTCAACGTATACGAAACCAAGAGTTGTAAGCAACAGTCGTTCGAGTTATGCAACTCCAAAATCGACTTCGACTTATAATAAATCGTACAGAACCAGTTCGACTTATAACAGAAGCTCGAGTTCAGGAACTTCATCAAGAAGCTACAGAGCACCTTCTACAACCAAATCGAGTTATAGTTCTACTCCAACAAGAAGCAGCAGTAGCAGCAGTTCATTCAGAAGTAGCGGCAGTAGTAGTTCGGTAAGAAGCAGTGGATCATCATCATCTTCGCGAGGAAGCTCAGGTGGATCACGCTCATCAGGAAGTTCTGGTGGATCACGTTCTTCATCGGGCAGAAGGTAAAACAAACTCGAGCCATTGATACATTAACATCTTAATTTGCCATGAAACAACCGTAAAATAATAGGTTCACTCCTTCATTTTCCGGGGACTCACATATCCTAAGTAAACAATAAAAATTATCAAGATGAAAAAATATTTTATCCTTTTTACCATAGCTTTGTTCCCGATTTTTACCGAAGCACAAGACTTGGTAGACGCCTTACGTTTTTCGCAATTTAATGTGCAGGGAACAGCCAGATCAGGAGCAATGGGAAATGCTTTTGGCGCACTCGGTGGCGATTTTACTTCGGTAAGTATAAATCCAGCCGGACTTGGACTGTACCGATCGGGAGAATTTACGATTACACCTAAATCGAGCCACAATAAAATTGAAAGCTCGTATTGGGGAAATACCAGTGAAGATACCGACTACAAATTTACCTTAAGTAATATTAGTTATGTTTCTGCAATTCCGACAGGAGCAACAAGCGAAGCAGGAATAGTAAGTATAAATTTAGGCATTGGCTACAACCGTATAAAAGACTTTAACAGCAATTCTTTTATTGCCGGTAATGGCATCGACGGATCGTACATAGATTATTTTGCTGATAATGCCAATGCAGGAATTTGGAGTGATTTTTACGAGGAACTTCCCTGGCAAACTTATGTTTTAAATTATGACGAAGAATTGGATGAATATTGGTCAGAATTAGGTGATGCAGGTTACGGACAAAACCAAATAAAATCGGTTTCGAAAAGCGGATCGATTGATGAATATTCATTTGCAATGGCACTGAATTTTAATCATAAATTATATTTGGGTGCATCGTGGGGAATTTCTGATGTGTATTACCGCGAGTCGACACAACTATATGAAAACGACGCCCAGGGAAACATTCCCTTTTTTAACGATTTTACTTTTAACAGTTTCTTAAGAACCAACGGTTACGGACATAACTTTAAATTTGGCGGAATTTATAAACCAATAAACGAAGTACGTTTAGGAATTTCGATTCAGACGCCGACTTTTTACCGACTTCACGATTATTTCGAAACTTCGATGCAATCTTCAATTACATCCGACGACGGCACTGTAAATTACGATGAATCTTCGCCACAAAACAATTACGACTATCGTTTAGAAACTCCAATGCGGACAACCTTTAGCGGTGCATTTGTAATTGCAAAAAAGGGTTTAATAAGTGTTGACTATGAATTGGTGAATTACGGAAATGCCAAGTTAAGACAAGGTGGCGACGGTTATAATTTCAACCTTGAAAACCAGGACATTTCAGAAGCCTACAAAACTTCAGGAAATCTAAGAGTGGGTGGAGAATATGTGGCTAGTAAGAATGTAAGTTTGCGAGCCGGTTATCAATTGTTGCAATCGGCTTATAACTCAACTGCATTCAACATGCCGCAACCAAATTCGAATGCCGACATGAACATTTATTCGTGTGGACTGGGTTATCGTTCCGGATCTTTTTTTGCGGATGTTGCCTATCGTTATTCGGTCCTTAACTATTCTGATTTACCATATCCAACACCGGTTTCCGATATTTATCCGGCACCACGTTTCATCGATAATATAATGGTTAAAAACGATGTCCTGCTTACCGTTGGATTTAAGTTTTAAGAGCTGATACTATAAAACAAAAAAGGCGTAAATGAAATTTTATTTACGCCTTTCTTTTTATGGGTCAGAATCGTAATTTCCGGAGCAGTTCGTCTTTATAACTTAAACTTACCGGCAATTTGTGTTCGCTTATTTTTACCTGGTTGCCTTCGGTGTACTCAACTTTCGACAGCGAAATGACATACGATTTATGAATTCTTCCAAACAAATTTTCGGGAATAAGCGAAATAAAATCTTTTAATGTACCGTGTACCATCAACGATTTATTGGTGGTTACAAAACGAACATAATCGCCTTGCGCTTCGAGGTACAACAATTCGTCGAAATTTATCCGATAGTTTTTTTTATTCGAACGCACCATTAAATGCTGCACACCTTCGACTTTCTCGTTCGACGAAAAACGGTCTAATACCCGGTTTACCGAGGTTCTAAAACGTTCGAAAGAAACAGGTTTTACCAAATAATCAACCGCATCGACTTCAAATCCTTCGATTGCAAACTCCGGATAAGCAGTTATAAACACAAAAAGTGGCGCATCTTTGAGGCTTTTTATAAAACCAATTCCCGAGAGTTTGGGCATGTTAATGTCTAAAAATAAAAGATCGATTTTCTCCGTTTTTAATTTTTCACCGGCCTCGAGTGCATTGTTGCAAACCGCAATCAACTCCAGTTCGGGACACGCTTTTACAAAATCGATTATTACATCTTGCGAAAGCGGCTCGTCATCAACGATTACACAATTTAGTTTCATCCGTTTTTTTATTTCAGCTGAACTTGTAAAAGCACTTTAAAAGTTTCTTCTTTATCCGAAACCTTTAACAAGTGCATTTTGGGGTAAATCAGTTCCAAACGTTTTTTCACATTATCAATACCAATTCCCCTGTACTTCGAATTATCTTCGAGTACGATTTTTCCTTTGCTGTTCTCAATCTCAAAGTTCAGTATTTTCCCGCTGACTTCAATCTTAATATTCACAAAAATATTGTTTGCCCCGCCCTTTAATCCGTGTTTAAAACTGTTTTCAACAAACGGAAGTAAAAGAAGTGGCGCTATTTTTTTTCCGTTTGTATCGCCCAGAATTTCCAGCTTAATTTTGTCTTTCTCGATGGTTCTTAAATTCTGTAGTTCGATGTAATTTTTGATCATTTCCACCTCTTTTTCGAGCTGTATTAAATCGGTATCCGATTCGTAAATAATGTGTCGCATCAAATCGCTGAGCTGAACTATTTTATCGGGTACTAACTCCGACTTTTTCCGTGCCAGACTATAAATACTGTTTAACGAATTGAATAAAAAGTGTGGATTGATTTGCGATTTCAAGGCTTTTAGTTCCGAAATGGTTTTTTCTTTTTCGATTTCCTGCAACTTAAAATACCCGCGTGCCAAACGGAATAAACCGGTTGCAAAAATGTAAATCACAAAATAAAGTGAAATATCCCAGAAACTGTAATACGCAATAAAATAGTAGCCGGTAAAAATATAATCGATCCAGTTATCGAAAAGAATCAAATAGAAACCCGAACCGATTGCAACGGTGGCCAGCGCACTGATTCCGTAATAGAAATATTTGCCGCGTTCGAGTAAAAGCGGAAACAAAATATTTAAATTTAAATAAACAATCAGAATAATCGGGATGTGAAAAATAGCTGTATAAATCAGGTCGATCCGTTTTATTTCTGCCGACACCTTTAAAATGTTCATTAAAATAAGAAACGACAAA
>JBNKOT010000227.1:0-7856 GCA_050294855.1 Draconibacterium sp.
AGTTTCCCGTTCCAGTTTGAGTTTCCGTAACTTCCGTTGGTTAAGGTGGGTTTTTGTTGCCACGAAATTCCGGCGTCTTCACTTTTGTAAAGTCCTTTATTAATAACGTCGGCATACAAAATATTCGGATTTTTTTGACTGATCTGGAAGTACCTTATTTTTCCGGGAAATTGAAACAATAAATTAAAAGTTTCGCCAAAATCGTTGCTTTCCCAAATGCTGTTTTCTTCGCCCACATAAACGGTTCCGTAATAATTTGGGTGCTGAACAAGGTTGCTGCGTCGTCCACCATATTCGTCCATGTTCGGGAATTTTGAAAAGATAAAACGACCTTCGGCCACATCGGTTGACGTTTTTGGTAAAATCCAACCATTTCCAAGATCGTCGAAAGCAACGTGTCGACTTTTTCCTTTTAGTACCCAGCCGGTTGCCGATTCGGCGCCACCCATTCGCAGTGCTTTGTTGCCGTATAAATCGGAGATTGCCGTGTTTCCATTGTGGTAACGTCCGCCGACAATAATGTCCTCGTTCCAGCCCTGATCAAATCCCCACATGTCGGAACCAATAATTCCTTTTGTGCGCGAATAATAGTTTTCCCGGCTGGTGAAATAGTCGGTAGAATAATTCATGCCACCATCGGTAGCCACCCACATTTCACCGTTTTCAAGTATTTTAATGTCTTGAATATCGGGGTGAATTGGGAAGTCGCCGTTATAACCGCCAACACCATTGTAGTTGCTTCCGCCATCGGTTGATTTCCAAAGCGAGCAGGTTCCCCAGAAAACCAGATTTTCGTCGTTGGGAGCCACTTCCAAAACCAAATCAAAATAACCTTGTCCGTTGGTAAAACCACCCAAACCGCCAATCGATTGATATTCTCCTTTTTTGAGTTCCTGCCAGGTGAATTGATTATCGGCAAACGTGCCTTTTAAAATAAATGGAACACTTTCTTCGCCTTCTTTGGCGAGTAAAGTTGCGAACAAGGCATTTGAATTTGCTTTGGTAACTGCCAGTAATCCACCCGATGTTTCGGTGTAATTTGTCGGGAAATCAGGATCAGATTGAAAATTATCGCCACCGTTTGACGAAATCACAATCTTATATTTCCCCGAAAGATTTTTTGAAATTCCATAAATAATATTCGGATCGGTAGCATTAAATTCTACATCGTAAGTAGTTTGATTCCATTTTCTGATCCATGAATTTCCTGCATCAGTACTCCGATATAAACCTTCGTTGGCAGCAACAATCAGAATATCGGTGTTTTCAGGATTTATTTTAATTCGGTGTGCTTCAAATTTTTTTGTTGGATCGAGCAGGGGAGTCCAGTTCGTTCCTCCGTCTGTTGTTTTATGAATTTGTTTCCCGGCCGAAACATAAACGATGTCGGCATTTTCGGGATCGATGGCAACGGCCGGAACACTGCCACCAAAAGGATAATCTTTCCCGAGCTGGAACCATGTGATTCCATTGTCGGTTGATTTATTGACAAAACCTGTTTCGGTTCCGCAATACAAAATATTTTTATTGCTGTTTGCTACGTCGAAAGCGTAAACATTAGCTTGCCAGGGGCATTGTTTTGGATCTCCGTTTTCGTCGATACGATCGGAGTTCAAGTTGGTTTCGTTTCTCCAGAATGTTTCTTTAGGACCAAGAAAACTCCAGTCAGATGCGATAATAGAAGTAGATTTCTGAAAATTTACTGCTGCTTTTTGCGTGTTGTATTGTTTTTGCAGGAGGGCTTCGATGTTGGGAATTATTATTTCGCCTTTTTCGTTTGAATAGTTTTCAACTGCTCTTTTCCAGATTTTATAATAACGAATGATTGCCGATTTTTCGTTCGGATTTTGTTGAATCCATGAATTAAAATTGTTGTCGATAGTTATAAAATTCACCGGGTATTCGTACAACATTTTTTCCCATCCCGAAAAGGCTGCCTTGTATGATGGTTTGTACATTTTTTCGATTCCCGGAAGATTGTCGTAGGGCGTAAACTGAGTTTGGGCAGAAGCGAAAAATGTAAAGAATCCGATTAAAGATAAAATAAAATACTTTTTCATGCGTTAGAGTTTTAAATCATCCGGTAGGAAACAAGTTGGGTTTTGAAATCCTGCCACTCACTTAACTTAATAGGGTATAAAAAAGAACCCGCTAATGTAGCGGGTTCTTTTATTTTACTTATTACTTATAATTCGTTTTTATTGTCACAAAAATTGCCCGTAAACATTAAATTCTGCTAGGAATGTATAGTTGTTCGGACCTTCAAGTGCAACAAACTTGATATACCTGGACTCTGGCAATAATGCCAATTGGAAAAATTGAACATCGTTGATTTGAGAGTTAAAATCAAATACTCCCTGATCAGTAAAGTTCGTTCCATCGTCACTTGTTAAAATCTGGAATTTAGTATGTCCACCACCGTTACCTTGTCTTCTTGCACAATCAACAGCTAGAATTTTAACTGTATTTTTCATGTCGATCGTAAAATAATGAGGATAATCGGGAGACGCGGTTGACCATGTTGTATGCCAGAAAGTATTAATGTCGCCGTCGAAAGCAGCTGATAAATATCCATTTACCGGGCCTTCGCCACCCGCTTCTTCAGAAGAGAAATCAATTACTTCCCAAACTGTACGGTCTAGTTTAGTTGCCACCTGTCCGTAAACATCCATTTCTGCTAAGAATGCAAAGAAATTAGATCCGGCAGTAGCGGTGTATCTGATGTAGCGTGCCATTGGCAAACTGGGTAACTGATACGACTGACTGTTGCTTGTTGCATCATAATCAAAACTTCCCTGATTGGTGTAATTTACGCCGTCTAAACTTGTTTCGATCTGGAAACGAGTTTGTCCACGATCATCACCTTGTCTTCTAAACATATCCAATCGGTTAATTTTTATTACATCGTGTAAATCTACAGTAAAGAAGTGAGGGTAACCAGGATTACCACCCGACCACTGTGTGTGCCAGAAAGTACCCAGGTCTCCGTCGATAGCAGCCGAAGCTAATCCGTTTGGCGCACCTTCTGCTGGCTCTTCAGTAGAGAAATCGATAATTTCCCAACTTGCATTATCAATTTTTTCTCCTTTAAATTCGATAAAAGTGGGCAGAATTACACTTGAAGGAGCAGCTGCAAAAGTATCGATTGCAGTTTCTTCCGGAATATAGAATGATCTGTAAGTCATTTCACTTTCTGATTCCCAGTTTCTTATTACAGTGGTTTCTTCGCCCGGAAGGTTTGTTTTCGTTACTGCAACACCGTCGCCGTTGATGTATGTAAGTTCAACTTTTGTATTTCCTTCCTGAGGAGTTCCCCATGTAACAACCAATGAGTCAACAGTACCACCACCTTCAATACTAATTAAAGAACGGTTGGTTAAAGCTGCTTCATATTTTGTATCGTACGACGATCCGGTTATCTGTTCTTTAATCGAACGGTTTCCCATATCGTCAACCGTATAAATTTTGAAGATATACGATTTTTCTTCGAGGTTGTTGATCATAAACTCGATCGAGTCGAGTGGTAGATTTGGTGCGATATCTATGGTTTGAGAATCGGCGCCAGCGTTCCATTCAACAATACATTTTTTAACATTAACTGCATTAATCAGATAATATTTAAGACCGACTCTTTTTTTGCCGGCAAATGTTTGTATTGCCAATGGTTTCGCAGCATAGATAATATCACCGTCTTCCAAATATTGGCTGTGAATATCTTCCATTTTCTGACAAGCATTAAAAAGCAATGCAATACCAAAAATGAAAGTAAGAAATATTGTTATTTTTTTCATTTTGTACTGTTTTTATTCGATTACTTGTCCCCAAAATGTAATTTCCGCAAAATGCGAGAATCCTGTTAAACCCCAGGTTTCGTTAACAACAATCCGAATGTAACGAACTTCCGGATCGTCTAAAGTGAACGAGAACTCGTCGCCATTCACTAAATGTTCCTGGTCTTCAGCCGCAGTACCTCCTTGTTCCGAAGGTTTAATCGATACACATCCGTTGTTATACGGAGAAGCTGCAACGCGCAATGGGAACCAACCTTCAAAACTTCCGTCTTGTGCCGGTTCTTCTTTTGAACCCCAAACATCGAACAAACGCAGGTTACCATGACGATACTCAAACGTTTGACGTTGAACCAGGTTAAAACGGCTTAATCGTGCTACTACACCTAAATCGAGTGTGAAGTATTGTGGCCATCCTGTACCTGCCCAAGTATGGTTAAAGGTATTGATGTTGTTGTCGTAAGAATACTCGTAGCGACCTTCCCAGGCTGCCCAGTCGTGGTCGTTGTCCAATACAATTTTGTCGAATTTATCTTTATCCAGTTCTTCTTCGAACATTGGAGTAACTGTAATTTTCGCAGTATCGGAATAGTTATCCCATCTGTCGCGGATTAAAATACCAAATGTTTTTTCTTCGGGAGCAAATCCACGTACAGTGTATTGTCCGTCGGTAACACCTGAATAAACGGTTTCTACTTCCGACAATGCACCAGTAGAATCTGTTGCCAGAATCATAAAGGACAAGGAAGCATTATTTTCGTTTTTCCAGCGGTAAAGAACACCACCAAAGTCGGCAATCATTTCAATGGTTTGCTGAACGGAGTGTACATCTGGTAATTCAGGATTTACTTTTACGGTTAACGGAGTCGAACTATTTTCGCTGCGGTCAACTGCAGTAAGTGTGATCGTTTTTTCAGCGGTATCACCAAACCCCTCAACTTTAATTGAGCTTAGGAAGTTTGAGCTTTTAGCTTCAACTTTTTTGCCATTTGCCAGCGTATATTCAGCTTTTACATAAAGTAAATCTTCATCGTTTGGCAAAGTATATGAAATAATAGCCGCACCCGGTAAATTCACTACTTCAGGAGAAGTAACAGGGCCGGGGGAAACAGAATCCTTAAATAAAGGTTCTTTAACATCTTCCTCGCATCCGCTTAAGAAGGCAAGAACTCCGGCTATTGCAAATAAAAATATTAGTTTTTTCATCTTTTAATACTTTTTTATTAATTCGATTACTGACTACCAGCCCGGATTTTGAACCAGGTTTGGATTCTTAATGATTTCGTCTTCACGAAGAGGCCAAAGGTAATCTTTAAAGTTATACGAAGGAGTAAACACGGTTGTAACATTATAGAAACCAAGTCCTTTCCCATTAATGTTCCATCCACGAATAGGCTCGTTCATGTATTTTTCTGCATCTTTCCAGCGACGTAAGTCCCAGAAACGTTGTCCTTCGAAAGCTAATTCAATCAAACGCTCTTGTTTGATGATCTCTCTCATTCCATCTTTAGTTGTATATTTATCCGACCAGGTTGAGTGTTGTGACCAACTTTCAACTACTCCGGGTAATCCGGCTCTTTCTCTAATCATATCAACATATTCGTACACTTCTGCATCGGGAGCACTTTTTACCTCGTTTAATGCCTCGGCATATAACAAGTAAATATCTCCTAAACGAATGATTGGAAATGGAAATTCGTAATAAGCCAACATTGTGTTGGTGTTGATACCGTTATTCGGATTGATTAATTTTTTTACAAAATAACCAGTTGCCGAAAATTCGCCCTGATTACGTTTTGTTGCCAATTCACCATTACGCGTTTGCACGTAATAATACGTAGGATCTAAAAAGTAAGTTCCACGGTCGAATGCAATATTTGCATAAAAACGAGCTTCGCGATCGAAGTGTAAAACAGCAGTTTGTTCACCCGAGCGAATATAATCGTTTTCTTCGGTAGCAGCGGTTCTGAGTGTATAACGATTTTCGTAATCGTAATCCGGATCTTCGTCGATTGGAACTCCGTTTTTAGTGTAGAACAATTCAGCCATACGTAACGTTGAGGCATAAAACTGACTCACCGGATTCGATGATGTTACCTGAATTAACAGTGGTACACACATCCGTTGGTATCCTTGCGAGAATGTAAAGTTTGTGGCTCCCCAAAGTACTTCAGGACTGTTTCTTTCGCTAATGATAGATCGAATAATTGCTTCGCGTTCCATTGCTTCAGACAACGCAGTTTTTGTTCTGTACTCGTTTACCAACGAATGATTTGCAACTGCAGCAGCATCGATTGCTTCTTTTGCAGCGTCGGCAGCTCTTTGCCATTTACTAACGTCGAACGACTGGTTAAATAACTGAACTCCTCTGTTGTCTACAACCGAAGCATAATCGGTATTTCCGTTAAAAAGCGGACTTGCGGCTGTTGCAAGAACTCTTGCTTTAATGGCTAATGCGATAGGTTTTGAAATACGTCCGTATTCCAAAGTTTCCGACATTAAAACTTCCGGAAGATCTACTACAGCTTCGTCTATTAATTCAACAATGTAATCTACTACGTCGTCAACAGGATCGCGGTAAACTTTTACATCTTCGGTTTTGGTATAAATTGGTAAGTTTTCTTTAATCAGCGGAATAGGTCCGTACGATTTAAACAACCAAAAATGATAGTATGCTTTTAGGAATTTTACTTCAGCAACCCAACGTTTTTTCTCTAAAACGGACAAATCAACCGCTTTATCGATTTCTTCCAAAAAGATGTTACAATCACGAATTCCAATGTAAAGTCCTTTTCCACGTTGTCTTCCATCCCAGAAGTTCAGGTGAGGATCGTTCGAGTTTTGAAAACCACGGGCAATTAATGCAGAGTTAAAATTACTTCCAACAATCTCTTCGTTAAACCATACTTCGTCGCCGGAGCCAATACCAGGATTGATCCATGGATCGCCAAAGTTAGGCAGGTAGTTATAGCAAGTTGCCAAAAAGCGTTCGGCCGATGCTCTGTCAACAAATGCATCGTCAATCGTTGCTACGTTATCAGGTACTACATCTAAATACTCGTTACAAGAACTAGCGGTAAAGATGAGTAACAGTGCTGCTATTTTATATTTTATATTCTTCATGTCTATTTACTTTAAAGGTTAGAATGATACTTGAATACCAAGGTTTACAACCCGTTGTACCGGGTAACCAAGTCCGTTTCCTCCCATTTCAGGATCCCACATTTTAAACTTACTCCAAACCAGCAAGTTTGTTCCACTTACATAAAGTCTGGCATCGTCTAAACCAATTTTTCCGAATACACTTTTTGGAATGGTGTATCCAACTTCAGCAGATTTTAATCTTAAGAACGAACCGTCCTGCATAAACCAGGTGTTTGTTGCTGTGTTGTTTGGTTCTGCTGCATCAGACAAACGTGGCCATGTGGCATAAATGTCGCGGTTAGCTTCCGACCAGTAACTGTCGGCATAAGCCTTCAGCAATGCGTTGTTTTTCTGGTAACCTCCAAACGGATCGCCATTCCAACTATGATTGATAAAAGGTGCAGTTGCATTGGCATCAATCCAGAAAGACGAACGGGCTGAGCCCTGGAAGAAAATAGAGGCATCGAATCCTTTATATCCAGCAGAAAGACCAAAACCGTAAATAATTTCAGGAGTAGTTGGGTACCCGATTGGAACCATGTCTTGTGCAGTAATTTTATCGTCGCCGTTAATGTCGCGGTATTTGATGTCTCCACCTAATACTTCGCTACCTCCAAAAGTTTGTGTAGGAGAATTTATTACCTCCATGTCGTCAACAAATAAACGTTCGGCAATGTATCCCCAACGTTGGTCGAGTGGTTGTCCAACTCTCGATAACCATGGAGTTAAAGAATAATCTGCTTCTTCCACTTTTTCGAACTGACTTTTTGCATAGGTAAAGTTACCACGACCGGTCATCCAAACACCATTGTCGAAAATAGCATTGTAATCGAGCGACATGTCGATACCTTTACTTGATGCTTCACCCACGTTTGCTTTTGTGTTCGACTGCAAACCAAAAGTTGAAAAGGCCAAACGATCCAT
>JBNKOT010000228.1:0-8186 GCA_050294855.1 Draconibacterium sp.
GAATTGTTCTGAACACTTACCTGTTTTTCGGTGGAAGACACGAGCGCCCCAATCACTATAAAAAAAAGAAAAAAACCAATTATTGAGACTGCAAAAATTCCAACAATTGTTGCGAATACATACTTGAAAAATTGTTTCATATTTGTTGAGTTGTTATTTCGTTTGTACTTTTATTCATTAGTAAAAATTTGTTGATGTAATTACAAATATACGATTCAATGCATAAGGTTTATTTAGGAATAGGTGGAAATATCGGAAATAAAGAAAAAAATTTCGAAGAGGTTTACCAAATCATTGATAATGAGGTTGGGAAAATTATTCGTTCATCTTCGGTATACGAAACACCACCCTGGGGATTTCAGGCCGACGAGCCTTTTTGGAACAGTATTATTGAGATTAGTACTTCGTTGGAAGATTTGGAATTACTCTGGAAAATAAAAGATATAGAAGACCGCTTTGGACGAAAACGAGGAAAAGAACAATATGCTTCGCGCGAGATAGACATCGACATTTTGTATTTCGACGATATTTATATCGAAACAAAATCGTTAATTATTCCACATCCAAGAATTCACCTGCGGAAATTTGTTTTGGTGCCACTCGCCGAAATTGCACCAGAATTGAAACACCCGCTTTTAAGACTAACTTCGTTAGAAATGTTGGAAAATTGCAAAGATGAATCGATGATTAAAAAAGTAAAATCGCTCTGATTCCAGCCACCCGAAAACGTTAATTCTTTTATTCGCCGGAAATAACTATTTTATCGACCAATTAATTTATTCTTTTATGATTCAGATCAAGCATGAACTACAACCCGAACAATTAAATAAGAAACTCGATCTTTTTTGGGAACTTTCAGGGGAGAAAATAAAACTCACCGATAAAAATTATGATACTATAAAAGGCTCACCGGTTTTTACCGTAAACGGAAAATATTCTACATGTGGCTGGACAGAGCAGACACAAGGTTTTCAGTTTGGTTCTGCAATTTTACAATTCGACGCTACCGGCGATCACTATTTTTTAGAATCGGGAAGAAAAGCCACGCTCGAAAAAATGATGCACAAAGCGGCAAAAGCATGCTGCTATTTTCACATCGAAAATACACCAAATTGTGGAATACCGTATTGGGACCGGAGTGGCGAAAGGGAGAAAAATAGCTTGCGAAGAATCGTCGATGTGGGGAGCTTATCATGCACGCGAAGCCGCACTGTACTTGCAACAAATGATTAATAACGAAGATTATTACACCTTTTTTTGGGTGAAAAATAAAGCCGATTAGACACTATAAAACAAATTAAGAAACCAACAATGAGTAAGCCGATCAGAGTGGAAGAGCATCTTGCAAGAACAGTATTTGGATCTATGCTAATGATTGTTTTGCTTTTTGTTGTTCTCGTTAATGAAGAATTTGAAATAATCGACACCTCACGAAAATTATTTGGTCATTCGGTCTCCGATTTATTTAACTGGGGACTCATTTCAATTACATTTTTTATCTTTTTTACATTTACGCTGCCTTCGATTGTGTACTTAATTAAGAAAATATTTATAAATAATGACTACTGAATTGACCGACTCTTCGAACCTTTGTGATCACACTTTCACGACAAAATTGTGGGATTTATAGGAGTGTGTAGAAAAATACAGTGCAACCTGAATTCGTGGAATTACCATCTGGAGAAACGTACTGGGAAAGCAGAATTTAAAGGAAGCAAAACAACTTTTAGATGAGCACAAAATGAATGTTGTTTCGGCACTCGGATTACTGGCCTTCATTTTATCCCAACTCTCGGTACTACCGGCAAATGTTGGTCCTTTTCGGATCGATCTTTTTAATGATTTTATTGACTGCTGCAGGTTTGGGGACTTATCTGGTAGAAAATAATGGATTCCTGAAAATTATTCGATTTTAAAAATCTTTTGCATCTTCTGATTAAAAAGCTCGGGTGTTTCCGTGAAGAATTGTTTTAATCGTGGAGCTAATTTTAATTGATTTAACTCGCGAAGATTCTCCACCTGATTTTCCAAAATCATTAATTCTTCAGCAGAAAAAGCATAATCGCCGGTTTTTAATTCATTCAAAAAAACAAAGAGATCGTGGTCTTCACCAAGTTGCTCAGTAATTTTATTTAACTGAATCGATTTCAACTTAAAATACCGGGGATGCAGAAATTGCAGAAAATCGATTTGATACCAGAGCGCTTTTAATCTCTTTCGTAACTCGTGCAAATTAATCGGATTAAAATCTGTTTCCAGCAATTTATGATTTTCGTAACTCTTTAAAAACGATGAACAAACCTGCACATAAAATTGCCTCATCGACAAAGGAGCATTGGCTTTTAGCAACAAATAAGAATCCAGGTCTTTACAATTTTCCTGAAATGTCAGGAATTTTTTTGTTTGCAGAAACTTCTCTTCGATCAGGAATTTATTTTTTGTCGCAAAAATATCCTTCACTTCTTTTACCTTTCGTTCCGGAATCAGAATTTCGCCCATAGTAATTCGTTCGAAAATCTGCAGATTGATAAATGACTCGCGGGCCGGCGATAAAAAATGTCCAAAATTCTGAATTTGATTTATATATTGCGTTGGAAAATCTCCGGTGTTATCAGAAAAAAACTTCAACAAAGCCCGTAAACGTTTAAATGATTTACGAATTTCGTGAACGGCCAGATTTGGCGACACATTTTCTGCAGAACAAAAATATTCTATTTTTTGGTTCTGTTTTTGAAATGCTGTAGAAAGTCTGTTTTCCGTATCCTGAAGCATATGTCCTGTTTTTTTCAGGAAAAACAAAGTTAACAATAAAATAGAAAAGAAAAGCTGCCATTTGCAGTCAGCCTTTATAATAGAGCAGGTTGAATATTTTATCGAATTCTATGAATCAATAAGTTCAAACCCGGTGAAAGGAATCAGCACTTTTGGAATTTTTATTCCTTCCGGAGTCTGATTATTCTCTAATAAGGCAGCAACAATTCGTGGTAATGCCAAAGCACTTCCGTTTAAAGTGTGCGCCAATTGTGGTTTTTTCACTCCTTCTTCGCGGAAACGTAATTTTAAACGGTTCGCCTGAAAAGCTTCAAAATTAGAAACCGAACTTACTTCAAGCCATTTTTCCTGAGCGGTTGAATAAACTTCAAAATCGTAAGTTAAGGCCGAAGTAAAACTAATATCGCCGCCACATAAACGTAAAATACGATATGGTAATTCCAGCTTTTTTACCAGATTTTCGACATGATTAACCATTTCATCCAGAATCTCGTACGATTTTTCGGGATGTGCAATTTGTACCACTTCCACTTTATCGAACTGGTGCAAACGGTTTAATCCGCGCACATCTTTTCCGTACGAACCGGCTTCTCTCCGGAAACAGGCACTGTAAGCTGTATTTTTGTAAGGTAGATCTTTTGCATCTAAAATTACATCGCGATAAATGTTGGTGACCGGCACTTCTGCAGTTGGTATTAAATACAAATTGTCTTCGGTGGCGTGGTACATTTGCCCTTCTTTGTCGGGCAATTGTCCGGTTCCAAAACCCGATGCTTCGTTTACCAAAAGCGGCGGCTGAATTTCTTCATAGCCTGCTTTTGAAGCTTCGGCCAAAAAGAAATTAATTAATGCGCGCTGCAACTGAGCACCTTTCCCACGATACACCGGAAATCCTGCCCCGGTTAATTTTACGCCCAATTCAAAATCGATGAGATTGTATTTTTGTGCCAACTCCCAGTGTGGTAATGCACCTTCGGCCAAAACCGGAATTTCGCCAACTGTTTTTAAAATTTCGTTGTCGTTTTCGCCTTTTCCAACAGGAACAGAATCGTGTGGAAGATTGGGAAGCTGAATCAGCAAATCGTTCACTTTTTCTTCGATTGAAGCAAACTCAATATCGGCTTGTTTGATGTTTTCTTTTAACACCGAAGTTCTGGCTTTGGCAGCATTTGCTTCCTCTGCTTTTCCTTCTCGAAAAAGAATACCGATCTCTTTCGAGATTTTATTCATTTCTGATTTTGCCAAATCGGCCTCACCCTGCAATTTGTTTTTTTGTTGGTATAAATCGATTATGGTTGATACAATCTCCGAGGCATCGAAATTTTTTCTTTTCAATTTTTCGATAACGAATTCCGGATTGTCTTGAATAAATCTGATATTGAGCATGTCGATCTTATTTTATTTGCAGCGCAAATGTACAAGGAAAAAATCAGAGTTTAAAGAGCAAAGCTGAGAGTTTAAAGTTTTGTGTTTAAAGTTTAAAATTGAGAGAAAAACTGAAATACTATTTTTAATGAAATCAATTCAGCAGCAAAAACGAGTTCGGTAAAACGCATAAAAAAACTCTTGTCGAAAACGACAAGAGTTTTTACTATCTTTTTCAGGAAAAACCTGATATACTCAAATTTATTAAGCCAAACCTTTAGCTTCGTCAATCCAAGGAGCCGGGTCTTTAGAAGCATAACGGCTTCCTGCAGCTTCCAACACTTTCTGAATATCTTCAACCGAAGCAGCGGCTACTGCAGCATACGTTGCAAAACCACCTTCAACGAGGATTTCAGCTAATTTCGGTCCAACACCGGTTAATTTTGTTATATCATCGCCTTTAACTTCCTCTTTTTTGGGAGCTGCTTTTGGCGCTTCTTTTTTTACTTCTTTAGCAAGCGGAGCTGCTTTTTTCACAGGAGCTTCAGCAACAGCTACATCAACAACAGGTTCAACCGATACATATGAACGATTTCCTCTTCTTTTTCTGAATACAACTGTTCCGTTAATTAATGCAAAAAGAGTATGATCTTTACCCATTCCAACATTGTCTCCCGGATAATGTTTTGTTCCACGCTGGCGAATTAAAATATTACCAGCTTTTGCAAACTGACCACCGTAAATTTTTACACCCAGTCGTTTACTTTCCGATTCGCGTCCGTTTTTCGAACTACCTACACCTTTCTTATGAGCCATGGTAAATTTTTTTAATTATCCAACAATAGTTTCAACTTGTATCTGTGTAAAATGCTGACGGTGACCGTTTTTCTTTTTGTAACCTTTTCTACGTTTCTTTTTGAAAACGATTACTTTATCACCTTTTACGTGTTCCAGCACTTTGGCCGTAACTTTCGCACCTTTTACAGTTGGTGTTCCAACGGCTACTTTTCCGTCGTTATCAACCAACAATACTTTCTCGAAATCAACTGAATCGCCTGCTTTGGCGTCTAATTGATGTACAAAAAGTTTTTTGTCTTGTTCAACTTTGAATTGCTGTCCAGCAATTTCAACAATCGCGTACATAATGTCAATTTTAATGTTTACACCGGTAGGCGGGAAACAACGCTTTTTCCTCTTTTCTTGCCTAAACGGATTATTTTTCGGACTGCAAAAGTAGTTATTTTTAGAAGATTAGCAAATAAATCGTATTTTTTTTGAAATGAGTTAACGGATTAAATCGAGGCAATAATTTTTTCGTACAATAAGTAAATTAAATATTAGCCTTAGCTCCTCTGATACAATATAATTTTTGTGATGCTATCAAACATTTTCCAGCCCCATAATAAATACTCGTTGGTATCATCCAAATAATTCGAATTTAAGAACAATCCCAATTTGTTAGGCAAACAACCCATTTAGGTTCAAACGTTTAAAAACGTGATGCAAATACTCTTGTATTTTTCATTTTAGATTTTCGGAATTAAACCAAAATCATTATTATATTTGTTTTTAAGAAAAACAGGCCAGATTTCTATGAATAAAATCCGTTTGAATATCCTTGGACTTTCGGTAAGTCAGACACAATCAGGAGCTTACGCCTTAGTATTAGCTGAAGAAAATGGAGATCGTAGAATTCCAATAATTATTGGCCCGGTTGAAGCACAGGCAATTGCCATCCAGTTGGAAGGACTAAAACCACCTCGCCCACTAACGCACGATCTCATAAAAAATATTGCTGTTGCTTTCGATATTATTTTGTTGGAAGTTACCATTTACAAACTCGAGGAAGGCATTTTTTATTCTGAACTACTTTGCGAAATGAACGGTAAAGAAGTCATCATCGATTCGCGAACGTCGGATGCTGTTGCGCTGGCATTACGTTTTAAATGCCCAATTTATACAACCGAGGAAATCTTAAAAAAATCGGGAATTGTTTTGCATACAGATAGTGATTTGGCTGGCGGCGATTCTTTTCTCGAGGAAGAAAGCGAACCTTCGGATTCGCCCTTTGCCAATTATTCGGCACAGGAACTAAATGAAATGTTAAACGAAGCCATCCATAACGAAGATTACGAGAAAGCCTCGGTAATTAGAGACGAAATTGATAACCGCAAGAAAAATTAACAACACCAGTTTCGATTTGAGAGAACAAATTATATTTGCAATTTTATCTTGGTAAAACAGCCAAAAAGATTAAACGGATGAAACAATTATTTCTGTTGCTGGCAATCACTGCTGGCATTTTATTTTTTCACGCTCCGGCAACCCTGGCTGCCGAAACAGGAATTCAACAATCAGAAGAAACTGTAAATCAAGAAAGCAGCATCGACAATTCGGTAATACTTTTAGATCACAAAAATGATAAACCATTTTCGATTGTAACCGTTTTACGTGGATTGCTTGGAATGGCTGTACTTCTTTTATTTGGTTTTTTATTGAGTTCGAGTCGAAAACACATTCCCTGGAAAACCGTTATTTTCGGACTGATAATACAAGTTATTCTGGCTATTGGTGTTTTATATGTTCCGTTTATTCGATCAGGCTTTGAATTTTTCGGGCAGATTTTTGTCAAAATCCTCGATTTCACAAAAGCAGGAAGCGAATTTCTTTTGGGCGATTTAATGAATGCCGAAACCTATGGATTTATTTTTCTGTTTCAGGTTCTGCCAACTATCATTTTCTTTTCTGCACTAACCAGTCTTTTATTTTACTGGGGAATTATTCAGAAAGTAGTTTGGGCATTGGCCTGGGTTTTTACAAAAACTTTAAAAATTTCGGGTGCTGAATCGCTTTCTGTTGCCGGAAATATTTTTCTCGGACAAACCGAATCGCCATTAATGATAAAAGCCTACCTCGATAAAATGAGCAAATCGGAAATGCTTCTGGTGATGACCGGCGGAATGGCAACCCTGGCAGGCGGAGTACTTGCAGCTTACATTGCATTGCTTGGCGGAAACGATGCCCAATTGCGTCTCGAATTTGCAAAACATCTTTTGGCAGCTTCAATAATGGCGGCTCCGGCTGCTATTATTTTCTCTAAAATGTTGATTCCTCCAACCGAAGAAATCAATGAAGAAATTGAAGTAAGCCGCGATAAAATTGGAAGCAACACTTTAGATGCCATTTCAAACGGAACAACAGAAGGTGTAAAACTGGCAGTAAATGTGGCGGCGATGTTGCTGGCATTTATTGCATTTATTGCCATGTTCAATTTTATTATTGGTAAAATCGGGCAATGGACAACCTTAAACGATTTAATAGTTGAAGGTACAAATGGACGATACGAAGGACTTTCGCTACAATTTTTGTTGGGTTACACTTTTGCTCCGCTTATGTGGTTAATTGGTGTTTGCCCCGCCGACATTGTAACCGTTGGTCGTTTACTGGGCGAAAAATTAATCCTGACCGAATTTATCGGATACATCAGTTTGGCCGACTTAAAAGCCAGCGGTGTTTTTTCCGAGCCAAAATCGATAATAATGGCCACATATATATTATGTGGTTTTGCCAACTTTTCGTCCATCGGAATACAAATTGGCGGAATTGGTGCACTCGCTCCAAAACGCAGGGTGCTGCTTTCGCAGCTGGGCGTAAAAGCGCTAATTGCAGGCACACTCGCTTCGTTAATGAGTGCGACAATTATTGGGATGTTGATGGGCTAAAATTCAAAATAAGATGCTTTTCAATATTAATTTATTGTTAGCTCAAATAATTTAGACTCAGTCTAAAAAAGTGAGATTTGTCATGTTTTTAGATATTTATGACCGATTTTATTTAAAACGTATTTTTGATTCAACCCCTTTTCAAACTAAATTTTATAAATTTTATTTCAGCTCATTTTATTTCAACCCCTGAAATTTTAAAATTTTATTTGATTTTTATCCGACGAAACAAAATTCACCCCTTCTATATCAAATTATCATTCTCGCAAAACATACCGATATTTTAATAACCTTATCCTGAATAATCAAGACAATTATTTGTGTGCC
>JBNKOT010000229.1:0-6055 GCA_050294855.1 Draconibacterium sp.
CGCCGGAGAAAGGAGCTAGTGCTGAAAATGTTAAAGTATAAAGTGAAATAAAAAAGAACCGTTCTTTTTATTTTAATCATAGAAAGAACGGTTCTCTAGGATATTTGAAATAAAAAGGACTATTTCGTTTTAATTTTTATCGTCGTTTTATCGTCGTTTTTTTCGGGTTTGGTTACTTCCACACTTTCAATTTTTTCTTTGTTGAGTTCCTTAATCTTATCGGCTTTAACTTTTTTACCATCTAAAAAATAAACGGTGTTTGTATCTCCGGGAGAGCTTAAAAAGATGGGTTCGCGGCGGTACTTCTCTGCCATTTCGCGATATTTTTCGGCCATTTGCATTTGTTTCTCCGCCATTTCCAGGGCTTGCTTTTCAATTTTAGCTTGCTGTGCTTCAGTTAATTCATGTTGTCTGCCAAACATTTCTTTCTGGCGCGCAATTATTTCTTCAATTCTTTGTTCCGAAGGAACGTTTCGGTAACCCGAGCTATAATATGCCGAGCTGCTGTTGTCGATTTTATATAGGTTTTCAAGTCCGCGTAAATTCAGAGCCTGATTTAATTCCGAAACCGTTTTCAAATCGATATCGCCTTTTAATTCAACCAAATTGGTAGCCACCGAAGAACTGGTAATTAAAGCCAGCGATTCGATTTTATCGTTGGGTTTTTTGATGTAAACTTTTACATCTTCGCCCATCCGTTTTTCGGTTTTTAAAAGGGTGTAATTGTTGGTTTTATAATAGTTTAAAATCTCTTTGTGAAGCAGGTTCGATTCAGCAGAATTATTTTCCTGTTTATCTGTTGAAACTGCTGTTCCACTGCTATAAACACCCTTCCCATAAATTTCACTGGTAATATTGCTTTGCGAAATCACTAAAATATCATCCAGTTTTTTGAGTGCATCGAACACCGGAGAGGTATCTTCGATGTTTCGTTTTTTCAGGTACAAATCAAACATTTCGCTCGAAATCTGGCTGGCGCTGAAACCTTCTTTGTCGGCGTATTTATCGGTGAGTTGTTCGAATAAATTTGATTTCTGTTGTGCTAAAGTTGGCAGCGAAAACGCGACCACCAAAAGCAATAAAATAATTCTTTTCATGATTTTATAATTTAATTTTTTACGAATGTCTTTACAACATATTTGGTGCTTTTATACAAAACTTAATTGATAATTATCTCCACATCATCATCGACCCAAAGTACCAGCATTTCTTCCTGCACATCGGGTTGAATACTTTCCGAAACCTGAAAAAGTGCCTGTTCCATTACAAAAAAATCGTTTTCCATCTTTGTATTTTTTGTATTTCTGATATCGATGTAAACACTCAGAAAGATGAGAATAACAGCTGCTGCAGATGAAATTCCAAACAAACGCATTCTGATCGTTTTTTTCTTTTTTGAATCATTTTCAAGGCTTGAAAAAATACTTTCTTCCAAATCGTCGGGAATGGTGCTTTCGTTTTTAAAATACCCGAAAATAGCTTGTTCCGTGCTGTCAGAATCTCCTTCAGCAATAATCGATTTTAATGCTTTTTCTTCCTCCAGAGAACTTTCTCCGCTATAATATTTTTTGAGTAACTTTTCTTGTTCTGTCATAATCGTAGATTTTTTCCACTTCTTGTTTTACCTTCAACCTTGCCCTCGACAGGATCACCCGCAAATTGGGGATTTCAAAACCGGTCATTTCTTTTATTTCTTCGAACGAAAATCCGTCGATGTCACGCAAGCGAATCACCAGTTTATATTTTTCGGGCAGCTCTTCAATAATTTTATGAACATGATCAAATTTCTCTTTTGTTTCTTGCGTTACATTTCTCGCTTCGAGATTGATCATTTTATGTTCTTCTTTTTCTCCAATTCGAATCGGCCGTTTCTTTTTAATCAGATCGAAGCTGTAGTTTTTTGCCGTTGTAATAATGTAGGCCGGAAGATTGCTGCAGTGCTTCAATTCACCTTTTTTATTCCATAGTTTTACCATTAGATCCTGCACGGCATCACGCGTTTCCTCTTCGTCGCGAAGTATCCTAAAAATCATTGGATACAACTTCCTCGAAAACGGAATAACTTTATTTTTAAACTCTTCGGCAGTCATCTGTTCTATTCGACGATTGATATTCAAATTTATAACAAAACGGGCGGATTATTTTTTAGAGACTTATAAAACCTCGGAATGCCAGAATGCTAAAATGTGTTAGGTGGAATCTGAAAGACACAAAATCTGGTTATTTCAGGATTGATGCATTAATTCATTTTTGCATTTCGGCATTCGTATAATAGAAATCCTTATTTTTACTACCTTTCAGAAAACAATGACATTTACAGAATTAATCACCTTTGTTTTTATTGGAATCGGATTGAGCTTCGATTCTTTTGCAGTGGCTGTTTCGTGTGGTTTGATGAAACCCGAAATTCGCTTTAAAAATGCGACAGTTATTGCATTTTCGCTGGCTTTTTTTCAAGGAATTTTTCCGTTTCTGGGCTGGTTGATTGGTACGGGTCTGAAAGATTTAATTGCATCGGTCGATCATTGGATTGCCTTTGGTTTGCTGGCTTTTATTGGTATTAAAATGATCGTTGAAGGAGTAAAAGAAAACGGAACACTTGCCAACTTTAATCCCTTTCAGTTTAGTGTTTTAATCGGGCTCTCGATTGCAACAAGTATCGATGCGCTGGTAGTTGGATTAAGTTATGGATTTTTGAATCTGCCTATTTTGTTTCCGGTACTTGTTATCGGGTTTGTAACTTTTGTAGCATCGATGCTGGGAATGCTATTTGGCAAATACATTCCTGCAAAACGTAGTCGTCAATCGTTAATTCTGGGTGGAATTATTCTTATTTCCATCGGGATAAAAATTTTGGTGGAACACCTCTGGGTTTAATCGTTTCTTTTCTGAATATCCCGAATGTAAAATTGTGTATAGTTCGTGTGAGAAGAATACTCCAGATTTTCTAAAATATTTCCCGAAACGGTAACTTTTAAATCGTGCAAATTAAACCGGTCGGGAAGGTTTATCGGCTCTAACATATAAATTGTGTCGAGTAAAGTGGGCGAGGCAATTATTATTCCTTCTTCAAAATAAATGTGCTTAACAAAACCCGAACATTTCATTACAGCAGCTTTGCTTTCAATCTTTTTTATTGTTGTGAGCTGATCCTCTTCATTTTCTTTGCAGCTGCTAAACGTCAGTAGTACAGGGAGAATGAAAAAAGGAATAGCTCTTCTTTTAATTGTTTTGAGTGATGTCATTAATTGCTAAAGTTACAATATAATCATCGAGCGTTAACGTTTTTGTTGAAACCGGATGAGGCGAAACATCAATTAGTTCAAAAGAATAATTGCCAACCGTGTCAATCCGATTATTGAAGGTACTTAAAACAATTGATCCAGTAGTTGGACTTTCAACAACAATTTTCACATCTGCTTTTCCCTCCCAGACACAAACTACATCGCTCGGGCAACGCGAATCGTTGATTTCGGTAATCGAAAATCGTAAGGAAGAATCGCTGGACTGATTCATAATTCCGTGTTGAAATTTCGATTCAGTCTTAAAATTGAAAGAATCGGGATCTTCGGTTTTGTTGCAAGCGGAAAAAACAAATGCCGAAACCAGAAGTATTAAAAACAGTTTTTTCATCGTTCAAATTTATGAATAGATGTGTAAATTTAGAAATAGGTTGCGTAATTCGTTAAATTAGCGGCCTAAAATTTTTCTATTGATGAAGATTGGTGAAATAGAGTTGAAAGGAACTCCTTTGTTTTTGGCACCCATGGAAGATGTTACATACAAGTCGTTTCGGTGGATGTGCAAAAAATATGGAGCAGATGTGATGTACACCGAATTTGTGTCGTCTGAGGCGTTGGTGCGCGACATTGAAAAAACCAAAGATAAAATGAAACTCTTTGATTTTGATCGGCCGGTTGCCATTCAGATCTACGGACATAATATCGATTCGATGGTGCGTGCAGCGCAGGTTGCCGAAGAAGCCGGTCCCGATTTTATCGACATTAATTTTGGTTGCCCGATGAAAAAAATCGTCAGACACGGAGCCGGAGCTGCCATGTTGAGAGATTTGCCAAAAATGCAGGAAATGGCTGCAAAAATTGTAAAGGCTGTAAATTTACCGGTAACGGCAAAAACTCGTTTGGGTTGGATCGAAAAGGACAAACCGATTTTGGAAGCAGCAGAAAGATTACAGGAGGTTGGAATTGCGGCTTTGGCCATTCATGGGCGAACACGCGAACAATTGTATTCCGGAGTTGCCAACTGGAACTTGATTGGAGCCGTAAAAAATAATCCGAAAATATCCATGCCAATTATCGGAAACGGAGACATCAACAGTGCCGAAAAAGCAAAACAGTTTTTAGACGAAACCGGGGTCGATGCATTAATGATTGGGCGCGGTGCAATTGGTCGCCCGTGGCTTTTTAAAGAGGTAAAACATTACCTCGAAACAGGAGAAGTTTTACCTTTCCCAAACGTTGAAAATGTGGTTGACGTTTTACGGGAACAAATCCGTTTAAACCTCGAGTGGCGGGATAATAAACGAGCGGGAATATTAATGATGCGACGTCATTTTGCAAAATATTTTCCAGGGCTGCCCAATTTCAGAGAGTTAAAAATAAAACTCTTGCGCGCAGAAACAAGTGAAGAAGTTCACCTGATTTTAGATGAAATCGTTCGTGTTTATGGAGATGCTCAACTTGATTATACCAACGTAAGTTTAAAATGAAAGAAGGAAATTATTCAAAATATTTCTCGGAAAAATCGCTCTGGGAGAAGATTAAAAAATACTCGAAAACAGCCGGTGTAAAAGTAGTTTACGCCGTGTTATTGTTGTTTTATGCAATGCAGGATAAAAGTGTCAGTGTAAAATCGAAACTCTCAATTGCTGCGGCGCTGGGTTATTTTATTTTTCCTGCCGATGCCATTTTCGACCTCACACCAATCATTGGTTTTTCCGACGATTTAGGCGTGCTTCTTTTTGCATTAACTCAAATTGCTTCAAACATTACTCCCGAAATAAAAGCGAAAGCAAAAGTCAAATTAAACGATTGGTTTGGCGAAATCGATGAAAAAGAATTACAGGAACTGGAAGATAAACTGATCTGATTCTCAGCAGTTCTACATCGTTTTATCGGTCAAAAATTTCAAAAAATTTTAATTATTCCGCATTTTAAGGAATTTTCACCAAGTGGTTAATAAAGGTTAATAGTTTGGTTTTAAGTAAAGTATGGCATTGCATTTGCGATAGTATCCATGTAGGCACAAGTATATATATATGAAGATTTATAAATATGTACGTGCAAGAACGAAGTAGATTAAAAGGAGAGATTTTGATCTCCATTTAGATAAGTGTTTTTTGTTTTCAAAAAAAAATCTACAATCGGGGAGAATGTAGGTTTGAATATTGTTTGTTTGGATAGCTCCGCAGAAGCGGAGCTATTTTTTTGTTTTTAATCAAACAAAGAGGAAAGCCAAACAGAAAGAAACCCCAATTATTTTGCATATTTTAGAGTTTCAATTCAGAAAAAATGATAGATCTTGATTTTTCTATGCTGCAATGGTTGTTGCTGGCTGTTTGTGGCATGTTTATCGGTATGTCGAAAGTGGGTGTTCCGGGCGTTTCGATGATCGTGGTTCCCACACTGGTAATTATTTTTGGAGGAAAAGCTTCCACCGGAATTTTATTACCCATGTTAATGATGGCCGATCTATTTGGTGTCGGTTATTATCACCGGCATGCCGAATGGAAATATCTTTTGAAATTATTGCCCTGGGCTTTTATTGGTGTTGGAATTGCGCTTTGGGTTGGCGAAGTAGTGAACGACGAATGGTTTAAAAACATTATAGCAGTTCTGGTGTTTCTTTGCATCGGATTAATGATTTGGAAAGACAGAAAAAAAGGGAGTAATTTATTCCCCGACACCTGGTGGTTTGCCGCATCGATGGGTATTTTAGGTGGTTTTGCAACAATGATTGGAAATGTTGCCGGGCCCATTTTTGCCATTTATTTGCTGGCCATGCATTTACCAAAAAACAGTTTTATTGGTACCGG
>JBNKOT010000230.1:0-2833 GCA_050294855.1 Draconibacterium sp.
TACCATGCGCGCAGCAATTGGGAACGGGCATTAAAATTCTACAACAAATACAATTCTACGACGAGTTTAACCGAGGAAGAAAAACAAAAAGTACTCGCAAAAATCCAGCAGTGTTACTATAAAATAAATCCTTACAAAGAATTCATCACCGACAATAACAAAGATGAAGTAATTCCGCTTGTTTCCGTTACATCAACTTCACAAAGCGTACTTATTCCCGATTCGGTCAGCGAAAATGAAATTCCGGACCCGACAACTGATACAGTACTTGTTTCAACGTTTCCAACGGAAGACGAAACCGAACCTGAGGAAATTCAGAAAATCAATTTTCGAATAAACAGCGATGTTACATATTTACGTTTATCGCAGTTCAAAACCGGGGAAGGAAAAACATTGTACCAAAAAGGAGATTCGATTCAAAAACAACTCGATCTTTTATTGCTCCAGCTCGACGACCTTCGCAATAAATACAACAAAGCAAATACAAGTACCGATAAAGAAATTATCGGACAAGACATTCTTTCGTTAGAAAAAGAAACATATTCACTCAAAAAAGATGCTTTGGATTTTCTGGTTCAGGCAAAAAGCACAGAAGCCTCCTATTGGGAAAATGCCAGCGACGAAGAACTGGAAACTTTAGAAAACGAGATTCAGGAGATTCTTCATCCGGCAGAACAGGTAAAAGATACAATCGCCGAATTAAGTGTTGATTCCACAGTTTTTATCAATCCGAATATTTTACTCGGAACAAATGCCGTAGCACCGTCCGTAAAACGTGCAAGTCAAACCGATTTAATCTATAAAATTCAAATTGGCGCCTACAGCAAAGGATTACCCAATTACATTCAACGTTTATTCGATAAACTCGCGCTCATTCGGCAAATCGAAAATTATACCGACAACAATGGAGTTGTTGTTTATACCACCGGAAACCTTACCAATTATGAAGATGCGTTAAAAATGCAGAATCAGGTTCGCCGGGAGGGAATAGAAGATGCGTATGTTGTGCCGTATTTTAAAGGAAAAAGAATAACTTTGAAGGAGGCAAAAGAACTGGAGGAACTATAATGACATCGAAGGAAACAAAAAAGAAACCAGTCGACGAATTTGAAGAAAACGTGGCCAACGAAAACTTGTTGATATTACACAACGATGACGTGCATTCGTTTGATTATGTGATAGATGCATTAATCGAAATTTGCAAACACGATTACGAACAAGCTGAACAGTGTACATTAATTACTCACTACAAAGGAAAATGTGATGTAAAAAAAGGAGGTTTCGAAACGCTAAAACCACTTAAAACAGCTTTAAACGATAAAAAACTAACCGCAACAATAGACTAAAATATGAGTGTTTTTGCAATTATTTTACTGATTTTACTGGGATTGGTACTGCTATTAATCGAATTTGCAGTAATTCCGGGTGTAACCATTGCCGGAATCGGCGGGTTCTTATTACTTGCAGCAAGCGTATACATTGCATTTGTAGATTACGGAATCGGAGCAGGTTTTCTGACCTTAACCGTGGTTCTCATTTTGGCACCGGCCATGGTTTATTATTTCTTTAAATCGAAAAGCGGTAAAAAAATGATTCTTGGAACTCAAATCGATGGCAAAGTTGACGGCTTCAATTCTGAAAACATAAAAGTTGGAGACATCGGAAAATCGATTGGAAGACTTGCACCGATGGGAAAAATAAAAGTAAACGGCGAAGTAGTTGAAGGACAGTCAACCGGTTCGTTTATCGACCAAAACACAGAAGTAAGAGTACTAAAAATACATTCAAATAAAATTATTGTTGAACCTATTAAATAAAGAAAAATGATAGAACAAATCGGTAGTTTGGGATTGGTGATAGGAGTAGTTGTACTTCTGATAATTATGCTCTATTTTGTCCCGATCGGATTATGGTTTTCGGCGCTGGTTTCGGGTGTACGAATCTCGTTGTTACAACTGTTTTTAATGCGTTTCAGGAAAGTACCTCCCGGAGTAATTGTTCGTGCAATGATAGAAGGCGCGAAGGCCGGAGTTGACTTGCATCGCGACGATCTGGAAGCACACTACCTTGCCGGAGGAAATGTGGCTCGTGTAGTTCATGCCCTGGTTTCTGCCTCGAAGGCAAACATCGAATTATCTTTTAAAATGGCAACTGCTATCGACCTTGCAGGACGCGATGTGTTCGAAGCCGTTCAAATGTCGGTAAACCCTAAAGTAATAAATACACCTCCGGTAACTGCGGTTTCGAAAGACGGAATTCAGCTCATTGCAAAAGCACGAGTTACGGTTCGCGCTAACATTAAACAATTGGTTGGTGGTGCCGGAGAAGAAACCGTTTTAGCACGTGTTGGTGAAGGTATTGTATCGAGTATCGGTTCTTCGCATTCGCATAAAGCCGTGTTGGAAAATCCTGATTTTATTTCTCGTGTTGTGCTCGAAAAAGGTCTCGACGCAGGAACAGCTTTTGAAATTCTTTCGATTGATATTGCCGACATCGACATCGGTAAAAACATTGGAGCGGTTCTACAAATGGATCAGGCAGAAGCCGATAAAAATATTGCGCAGGCAAAAGCTGAAGAGCGTCGTGCTATGGCAATTGCACTTGAGCAAGAGAACAAAGCAAAAGCTCAAGAGATGAAAGCTAAAGTGATTGAAGCCGAAGCTCAGGTTCCGTTAGCTATTTCAGAATCGTTCCGCAGTGGAAACCTGGGAATTATGGATTACATGAAATACAAAAATATTATGGCCGACACTTCAATGCGCGATTCGATTGCCGGAGAAGATGACACCACAAAAACGATCTAAAAACCTGAGTTCGATTAAAATTAGCGAGC
>JBNKOT010000231.1:0-4096 GCA_050294855.1 Draconibacterium sp.
AAGCATTATATAATGCGCTTCCTTTATATAAATATCCTCGCGCAACGGTTATTGACAATCTTGGTCCTGAGATTATTGAAGACATTTATAAAAATGTGTTTACTATTGGTGCAAATGCAATGAAAGAAAAACTTAACAGTATTAAATTAATTTTTAGGCTGTATACGCTTTCCGACAGTCGCATCGATAAAGAAGTACAAATTATATTAGGCCAATTAATTACCCTGAATCCAACCCTGTTTTTGCAGGAATTAAGAGAGCATCAAAACTATTTTATCAATAATTATCCACTTGAATATTTTGGTTCTGAATTTTCTCCTGATGATTTCGACTCAAAAATACCAGAAATTGAAAAAAGAATAGCTGCGATAAATGGCGTAAATAATCCAGAACTTGTTGTCATTAAAAGTCACTGTTTAACTGATTTAAAACTGTTTTTAAAACAGTTACAAAACAAAAGTGTACTATTTATCAAAAACGAAAAAGATTATTCTCCCGTTTTTCTTCAGGAAGCAAATTATTGTCCACCTGATATCAAAACTTTTTTATTGGATAGTAACAAAATTGAAGTTAATGAAACTGAAGTTTATTATTTCCCCGATTTTATTCCCATTAAACAAGCTATAATTTTGAAAGGTGCAAACAGCGAATTATCTATGGTACTTAATTTTACAAGAATAAACCAAAGTTCCATCGATTACCAAATCGAAATTAATAAAAGTGGTTCAAATCATATTTTGAAGGGACAGGCTCATTTGTCGCATTTATTTTTCTTTGGAGTAGAAATGTGCGAAGACGACAAAACAGGTGAAGTGTACGATGCAGAACAATTTATTGATCGAAATACCGGAACCAACATTAAAATTGGCAAAGGAACAAATGGCGGTCTCAGAGCAAAAGTTGAAGGAGCTTCCCTCGACAAAAAATTTGTTTTAACATATAACGAATCACCAACTTTAAGAACAGAAAACGGAAGATCAGAAAACAACTGTGACTGCCCTGATTATTCTTTTTCAAAAGCTGGCGAACCATCTTTAATCAGCCACAAAATTGGTGCGCATAAAATTATCGTATGTGGATACCTCGATCGTGTAAGCTATTTTGACAACAATATTAAACGCGGCGTAAAACTTAGTGATTCAAGTTTTTATGCCGGGGGATTTTCTGTTTTCAATTGCACAGGCTCTGAACCTGTTCTGTTGTTCGACGAAACCGAATATTATCTCGATTTAATAAAACCGCTAAAAGATGAATTAAAGATTGTTCGCTTGAAAAATATGCCAACGGGTAATCGTTTAAAATATGAATTAACCCCAGTGGTTTCCTTCCGTTTTATCGAAAAAGATGGAGAATTAAAAGAAGTTCATTCTTTCGAATTTCCTGTTCATCAATATGACGATGAATTTTTAAATAATTTGAAATCGGAAATAGAAAAAATAAAGAATGACCCGAGCAAACAGGGAAGTTATCAGGAATATTTAATCAACTACAATTTTATACAGGCGATAAAAAATCCGGATAAATATGCTCAAATCCTAAAATCGATGGGACCTTTCGATGGATATTTAGGACCGGTGTTTCGCGATATTTTATGGTACTATTCGGTTCTTGAAAAGAGTAAACAAAGGAATGAAAAAACCAACGAAGCAAATACTGAAATCAAACGTATTGGATATTTGAATGAAACTCCGGTGAAACAACTTTATAATGTCTTACAGTTAAAAGAATTTTCTGATCCGGAATTCACCACACAACAAACATTTGTTACTTTTTCGTCACCCATGCCAGTTTCGAGTGCAATTAGAACACGTGATTGGTTATCACGCGAAGATCTTGAGTTTTTAATGTCTGTTCTTGATTCGGAGAAGGAATGTAAATGTTTGGTCAGTGCTTTTTCATCTAATCTTCCCCACGGAGCAAAAGCCACGGTTGGTGGTTTAGCTGCTTTGTTTTTAGATGCTTACCGAAAAGATAAAGTAATTCCTGATGGTCTGATATTAAGTCCGACTAACAATAAAAGTCTTGAAGAAGATCTTAAACGGTGGTGGAAAGCATTTCAAAAAAACGAAACCATAAATACACTGGATCTTGGTGGAACTTATACATTTGGTGATGCCAGCAAAGGTGAAGCGTGTGGAATTATTCAGATCCAGCCAGTATCCAACACAATATTATTATTCCATTTAGAGGCCAACCGCGGAAAACCTTCCTATAACGGTGGAGAATTACATGGTGAAATAGAAATAACAAACATAGATAATGGCACGTTCAATTTCCACAGCAAAAATAATTTCTACAATTGTCAACTAAATTTTATTTTCAAAACAAACTCGCTTGAAATAAAAACAATAGACGCTGAATGTGGATTTGGATATGGAGTTACAGCAGATGGCATTTATCAAAAAACAAGTAGTGAAATACCACAAAACTATTACGATCGTTCAGGAAATGAACATAAATTTGCACCAATAATTCAAAAAACAAACCGACAATTGAAAGTCGGAGATATCGACGTAATTGTTAAACAAACAAAAAACAACAATCATCAGTTTTACTCCGAATTTGTTTGCAGAGGAAATATAAAAACCTTCAAAAACAAGGTTCCTGTTGACAGTTTAATTTTTGAAGATATGGATCCGGTGGGAAGTCAGTACGGATTAAACTTCGATACACAACCTTTCTCCGATTTAATAATTGGTTCAAAATTTGGCAATTACAGTGGACAATTAATATTGATTACCAAAACCGGAAAAATAGAAGAGTATCCGGGCGGATCATTTTTTATTCATAAAAACAAAAAATTCATTGTTTCAACATGGCACATCGATTTATCGGGCATAACAATTTATGATGTTGAGCAAAAGAAAGTAGTCATGCAAAAAGAACTTCCTGTTTATCTTTCTGACTGGTATTATTTGGAAGGGAAATACTATTCGGCAAAGTGGGATGGCAATGCAGAGAGGAATGAAATATACCAACTTGATTTCGATAAATTCGAACTGGTAAAAACAAATAAAAGTTTGGATGAAATAAAAAAAGGGGAAAATGTTGAAAATTATAATACGCATTGTGCTTGCGAATAACGTCAAATTAAACCCGCAATTTCTGAATATTCTGTTGTCTGTCAACTGACGGATTTCCATATAAAAACACCATTTAAGATTCCGAAACGAGTTTGGAATGACATATCTGAAACTTGACTTAACTCCAGGAATTGAAATTTGAAAATTATATTTTTAGCTTTTAGACAATTCATTCCAAAGCCCTGAAAGGACAATACAAAAATAACCAGGGATTTCACCCCCGGATATTTATATTTAATCCCTTTGAGATATTCAGGGCTGAATCCAAAAGATTGTTTTATTTTGTAAAAAATTGAATTTCAGAAATGGAAACAGCTTCGATAAGTGTAATAAAAAAAGAACTCAAAAACCTTCCGCCCGAAGAGTTGCAAACCATTGTAAACCGGCTGGCTAAATACAAAAAAGAAAACAAAGAGTTGCTAAGTTATTTGCTTTTCGAAGCCTCCAACGAGCAATTTTTTATTCGTTCGGTAAAAGAAGAAATCGACGAACAGTTTTTGAGTTTAAACCGCAGCAGTTTTTATTTGGCGAAAAAAACCATCCGCAAAGTTTTAAAAACCACCAATAAATACATTCGTTTTTCGGGCATCAAAGAAACCGAAATTCAATTACTCATTTATTTCTGTCAGAAATTAAAAGCTTCGCGAATCTCTTACAAATCGAGTCGGGTGATTTTTAATTTGTACCTCAATCAGATCAAACGAATCAACAAAGTACTTTCGATGTTGCACGAAGACATTCAGTACGATTACCGCGAAGAAGTTGAAAATTTATAAAATGCAACTCGCAAAACGATCTTGAAATAAATATTACGCTTACGCATCAAAACTCAATCCTCCAACTTCCTGTGTCAGCCAACTCCTTAAAAAAGGATGGCTTCAAAAACCGACAGATTCCATCTTTATTTTCTAAATTATTGAAAAAATCCTTTTTCACTTCCTATCCAAAAATCAAACAATCTGTTGTATTTTTGAACTCTAATTAAAATTCAACAAAAATGAGCGACGATAAAA
>JBNKOT010000232.1:0-1649 GCA_050294855.1 Draconibacterium sp.
TATTTCTTATTCTATATGGTTTTTAAACAGACCATAAAATTAACTTTTCTTTAGGAATACTTGGTGACACAAGTCACAGATGTAATACTGATCTTTCTATCTGGTCGATTTTATCACAGTAATTATTAGATTTATACAAATTTGAAATCGACTGAAAATGAAAAAAGTGTTTTGCTTTTTGTTTTGAGTTTTACTATTGGGTAGACTCCATATTCGCAAGAACAATTAAACATAGTGGTGATTGGAGCGCACCCCAACTATTACGATATTGATGCTGGTAAAACTGCCATTCAGTTCGCAAAACTTGGGCACAACTTACTTTTTGTTTCTCCGACAAATGGCGATTCCGGACATCAGGAAAAAGGAGGATTTGACAAAAATAAAAACAAAAAAATCAAAAGATTAAATCGGTTTATAACAGGAGATTTAGGTTTAGAATTAATTGCAATTTACAAAGCCGGTTGAATTTACAATTTCAGACGGATACCAATTTTTGATAATAGCGATGCGAACCAGATCATTAACAAGGCCCAAACAATTGATCCGAGCACAACAAAAATTGCATGATCGGCATGCTTGTAAAAAAGAATATGAAAACCCGACATCGCAATGGTGTAATAAATGATGTCGGGAGCTAAATAAGTAGTTAACGAATTTTGCCCGGCAGGTTTAAATACGGCGGTCCATTTCTGAATTCCTGCCACATCGATAATTACATATAAAATAACAAAAAGCAAAATACTAATCCCGTTGCAAATCATTGCCCAGCTTGGTGTTCCACCCATTTTCGAAATGATGAACCAATTCCGAAGAACAAATCCTGCAATAAGTGCTAATGCTCCAAGACCAATTCCCAGACCAATAAACTTCATGATCTCTTTTTTCCCATGTTTTCTCAAAATCAGACTTAAAAACAAACCGGCCATAACCATCGATGGAACATTTCCACTGATGAGTACACCAAATACGGGTTTTAAGAAATTAAGCGAAGTTGTTAAATTCAGCTGAGAAAGAATGTTCAAAGCAACAAAAAGCAGCCACACAATTCCGGTTTTTAAAATACTTTCTCTTAACAGCAAATAAGTTAAAGCCGTTACCAAATACCCCCAACCAATTAAACCAAGTATACCCCACCAGCCTGTTATCAGCCAGGTAACCTCTTCCTGAGAACCGGCTTTAAAAATATATACAAGCGTCAACAATCCAACAAAACCAATTCCTTTTAGCACATAAACATAACGCACATTCAAGTCGCGGTAATTGTTCCAGATCAGAAAAATTGAGATATAAACCAAAATGGCCCAAAGATTTTTTCCTAAACCTGTGAGTTCCGGATTTAGACGCGATACATTCATCATTAAAACTCCGATAACCAACAAACTGACGGTACGAATCAGAATGTGCAGCAATAATTTCAAAACGGAATCACCTTTTAATAAACGACCTTTTATGGCATACGGAACTGCCAAACCAACCATAAACAAAAAACCAGGAAAAACCCAATCTGCAAGTCCCATTCCATCGAAATCTGCTGCCCGGTGTGTTAACCACTCCGGTACTCCAGGGGAATACAAATCGTTAACAAAAAGCATTAAAAAGAGCGTGATACCACGCATCACATCAATGGTTAATATTCGGTTTTTTGATCG
>JBNKOT010000233.1:0-5619 GCA_050294855.1 Draconibacterium sp.
AGCATGGCAGCCTGTGCAACGGCTTCGGGAATTACCGGATTGATTTTACCTGGCATAATAGACGAACCAGCTTGTTTTTCGGGAAGATTAATTTCTCCGATTCCTGCATCGGGGCCGCTCGAAAGTAGCCGCAGATCGTTACTGATTTTGAGCAAATTAGTGGCGCAGGCTTTCAAAATTCCTGAAACTTCGACAAACACATCCACATTTTGAGTTCCGTCAATCAGGTTTTCGCTGCGTGCCAAACCAATATTGGTGTTTTCGCGCAACTGATCGACCACCCTGAAAATGTACTGTTTTGGTGCGCCCAATCCGGTCCCTATTGCAGTGCCTCCCAAATTTACCACTCGCAATCGTTCTTCGCATTTGTAAATGCGCCAGCGATCGCGGTTAAATGCTTCGGCGTAAGCACTCATTTCGCGACCCAAAGTTGTCAAAATAGCATCCTGTAATTGTGTTCGACCAATTTTTACAATGTGTGCAAATTCTTTTTCCTTATTTTGAAAGGCTTCCTGCAGGTCTAAAACACTTTGCTCCAATTCGCGAAACAAGCGGATAGCTGCAATTTTTAACGCAGTTGGATAAGTATCGTTGGTCGATTGGTGCAGATTGACATCGTCGAGCGGAGCTATTTTATCATAGCTTCCCATCGGTTCATTTAAAAGTTGAAGAGCACGGTTGGCGATTACTTCATTCACATTCATGTTGGTAGAAGTGCCTGCTCCACCTTGCAATGCATCTACAATAATATGTTCGCTTATTAAACCGGAACTCATTTCAGAGCATGCTTTTTCGATGGCTTCCGCTTTTTCTTTTGAAATCCAAAAGCCTAGTTTGTTATTGGTTTGGGCGCACGCAAGTTTTACTTCGCCGAATGCTTTTATTAATTCGGCATGAACCGGTTTTCCTGAAATTGGAAAGTTTTCTACAGCTCGTGCAGTGTGAATTCCCCAAAGCACAACAGCAGGAATCTGCTTTTCTCCAATCTGATCCGATTCAACTCTTGTTCTCTCCATATTCGTTACGATTTTCGAGATCTTCTTTTTTACTAATTGCTACCTTCTACTTTCAAGTAACTACTCATCTAACAATAAACATCATCTTTTCCTTCCGCCACTCGTTTTACCAATTTTTCGGCACGTTGTTTTGCCAGACCCGACATTCCGTTGATGGTTTCATGAATTAACTTTTCTCCAACTTTTATAGTCTCCGGAGAAGCATAATTTTGCAGGTATTCTTTAAACGACGAGAGTGCATTTGGTGCACAATGTAATCGAATGTCTCCGGGTTTTGCAAGATCCATAAAATCCTGCCCCGTTCTTCCCAGTCGATAACAGGCAGTGCAAAACGACGGAACATAGCCCATTGCAGAAATATCGCGAATCACCTCGTCGAGTGGCCGGTGGTCGCCTAAACTGAACTGCCCGGAAATATCGTCCTCGTTGTTTCCATCTTCATACCCACCCGGATTGGTTTTACTTCCTGCCGAAATCTGACTCACGCCCAATGCAAAGGTTTCGCGGCGCATTTTTGCTGTTTCGCGTGTCGACATAATTATTCCGGTGTAAGGAACTGCCAGACGTAAAATGGCAACAATTTTTCTGAAATCGATATCGGAAACCGGGAATGGCGGATGCGAGGCAATGTCGCTGTTAGTTGCGGGTTCCAAACGCGGAACACTGATAGTATGCGGACCGACGCCAAATTTTTCTTCCAGTTCGTTAATGTGTTGCATCATGGCAAGGATTTCAAAACGATAATCGAATAATCCAAATAAAACTCCGATACCAACATCGTCGATTCCGGCTTCCATGGCTCGGTGCAACGACCACGCACGCCAGTTATAATCTCTTTTTTTACCCCCCAAATGAACTTTCAGATAGGTTTCGCGGTGGTAGGTTTCCTGAAAAATCTGATAGGTGCCAATTCCGGCTTCCTTTAAATGTTTGAATTCCTCGAGCTGCAAGGGAGCAACATTTACATTCACTCTTCGAATTTCGCCGTGTTCTGTTTTTACATCGTAAATGGTTTTTATCGAATCCAAAACATACTGAAAACCTTGTTTCGGATACGATTCTCCGGCCACAAGTAAAACTCTTTTATGACCTTGATTGATCAGTGTTTTTACTTCGTTTGCAATGGCATTTTGCGATAAAACAGAACGTACAATTTCTTTGTTTGTTGCTCTGAATGCACAGTACAGACATTCGTTGTTGCACAAATTTGAAATATAAAGTGGTGCAAATAATACCAAACGTTTGCCGTAAATGGTTTCTTTTACCGTGTTGGCTGTTTGAAAAAGTTCGGCAAGCATTTCCGGATCGCTGATGCTTGTTAAAGCCGCTACATCAGAAAGATTTAATCCTTTCATTTCGGCTGCTTTGACCAGAATTTCCCTGATTCTTGCAAAATCGGGACTTTTGTTTTCTTCAATGGCTTCCCAAATTTTTTGTTCGTTGATAAAATCGGCGGGTATGTTGTACATGGTTTATAGTTAAAAGTTCAGAGATCACAGTTGTTTTATTGTTATTGAATGTTGTTTTTGATTTCTTTTGCCAAACCTGACTTCACCGCAACACCTTGAATATTTCCAAGTTTTCCGGTTAGCACTCCCAGTTCGTCGGTGGTTGCATCAATAACCAAAGTAATTATTGATGTGTTTTGTTTGGCATTTGGAAGCCCGGTTCGGGCTAAAATAAGATCAGAAAACTGACTTAAAATTTCGTTGACAATTCTGGCGCTATTGTCGCGGTCTTCGATGATAATTCCTACAAAACCTAATCGTTTCATTTTTTTAGATTTTAAACAATGAGTAGTGAGTGATGAGACAGGAAAACCTGTGATCAGTAGTTACTACATCATCAAAATATTAAAGCTGCGGAAATGTTTAGGAAAGCAAAAAGAAAAATGATTTGGCTCAATCATTAATCATTTGTATCATTTCCCTAAAGTCAGCCTTGGCCTTCCCGCAGGATTTCTGTGTAAAAGTAATGCATTTCAGCCTTTTCCTGTATGAGAAATGTTGGGTATTTTTTATGTTGTGCAAACTACATTTTAAAACATCAGCCGAATTTAATTTCAATAACTTACCTGAGCATAAAAATCTTATTTTTGATCTTTCAAAATCGATCGCAATTGGATAAAAAAGAAATCATCGGACTACTAAAATCGAAGGGAGAGGAACGGACCAATCTACTAAAAAAATCTCGCGAATTAAAGGAGAAAGTAGTGGGGAATAAAGTCTTTTTCAGGGGTTTGATCGAATTCTCAAATATTTGTTCGAAAGACTGTTTGTACTGCGGAATAAGAAAAGGTAACAAACAGGTAATTCGTTACGATGCAAAAGATGAGGAAATTCTGGAGGCCTGCAAATTTGCCTGGGAAAACCAGTTTGCATCAATAGTTTTGCAGTCGGGAGAAATTTCATCGCCGGCATTTGTATTGCGTATCGATAAATTGCTTCGGAAAATAAAACAATTGTCGAATAACGAATTAGGAATTACTTTAAGTTGTGGCGAACAAACCCGCGAAACTTTTTTGCGTTGGAAAGAAAGTGGTGCTCATCGTTATTTACTTCGAATCGAATCCTCGAATCACGATTTGTATTACAAAATTCATCCAAAAAATAAAATTCATTCCTTCGAAAAAAGAATTGAAGCTTTACATTTTTTAAAAGAAACCGGTTATCAGGTTGGAACCGGTGTGATGATCGGATTGCCTTTTCAAACTTTTAATGATTTGGCCGATGATCTGCTTTTTATGAAAAAAATTGATATCGATATGTGTGGAATGGGCCCTTTTATCGAGCACGAAGAAACGCCACTTTTTAAGTATCGGAATTTGTTAATGAACAAACAGGAACGTTTCGATCTGACTTTAGATATGATAGCTGTTTTGCGCCTAATGATGCCAGACATCAACATTGCTGCCGCAACAGCTTTACAAGCCATTGATCCAACCGGCCGCGAAAAAGCACTGGCTGTTGGCGCCAATGTAATAATGCCCAATTTAACCCCGGTAAATTATCGTAAAGAATACAAGTTGTACGAAAACAAACCTTGTTTAGACGAGGACAAAGAACTTTGCAGAAACTGTCTGGAGGCACGAATCGAAATGTCGGGCAACGAAATTGGCTTTGGCGAGTGGGGCGATTCGAAGCATTTTTTTAATCGTATGAAGGATAAATAGTTGGAGTTATTCAAGAAGAAAAAGTATTGATTTCTTCTATGAATAGGATTCTATTTCTTTGTTATTTCTAGACCACCAAAACCAACTATACGAAACAATTCGCTTTTATATTTTTTGTAGCATTTGTTGTTTTGGGCTCTTGTAGCAAAAAGAAGTTCGAAAAGAAAAACCTAACATCCTTATTATTTTTGCCGACGATCAATCGTATTTAGGTGTTCATGCTTTGGATAATTCCTTATTTTCAACAGTAAAAGAGGAGCTGATTAAGCAGTTTAAAAGGCAACAGAAAATTATGGACGATCCGTTGAACTTGCATTGTTTCTTTCTAAAGTTGTTTTAAATTATATTCTAAAATTTAAAATTCAGGGTAGTCTTTTGGCTGCCTTTTTTTGTCTTAAATCTTTATTTAGAATATAAAGAGTTGTATATCTTGTTTATAATTAGTATCTTAGATAGCATGTATGTGCAATTGTTTTTTGTGAAACAAAAAACTAATTGCAGTAATAGTAGTGGAGTTTATAAATAATGATGAAACTTAAAAATCAAAGCTATGAGAAGAATGGAGCAAAAGAACGATTCAACTAAAAGTCGAATTCACAAAGTAAAATGGGTTTCTTCGGTTCATAAAAAAAGCTTTGCAATTTTATTATTGCTTTTGGCGAATGTGATTTTATTGAATAGTTGCAGTGAGCCTTCCGATGTGGGAGAACGAATTGTCGAATTGGAGATTGAAGTTACACCGCCGGAAGTACTCGATACATTTTCGCGGAGAATGGTTATTGAGCAGGCTAATTTTAAAATCGGACCTGCGGAAGCACCTGAAGGAAACAAAATGACATTTAATGCCAGTGGTTTTTACGACTTAAAAATGACTGGAAATGCAGAAACCGATCAAATGGATATTTCTGTAATTGGAATGTCGCAGCAAGTTTCGATGTTGTTATTAAATACACTGGAAGATACCATAGAAATTCCACCTTTTAGTTTGACAATGGAAAATGTTGATGTCGAGAAATCGAAGGGTACTTTTAATCGGGCGACCGGGGATTATGAACTAGATTTGGTAATAAGCAATGTTTTACCGATGCTTCCTGGCTGGAGTGGAATTGATCCGGGTATTACTTTCTCTGAAAAAGGAAATCTGAATGTAAATAATGGAATCTGGGCGGTTAGCGGAATGTCGCAGATTGTTGTTTACGGAATGAAACAAACGGTTGAATCTTCAGAAAAAGGGGGGAAAAGTCATCCCGACGACGATCAATTAGTTGCAGGTTTACATTACGCTTTGTCGAGTGCAAATGGCGCCAACATAGCTATCTTGCTTGGCGATGCAAAAGACTGTCGATGTCGCCCAACTTGTAGAATTGCAGCAGAGCAATTTATTGGTTCTTCCTTGGCCAAAAAACTGGTTTTAGATGTTGGACTCAGTGT
>JBNKOT010000234.1:0-5273 GCA_050294855.1 Draconibacterium sp.
ATCGTAAAAAATTGCCTGCAAACGTTCGATCTGTTTTTCGTTGTTAGAAAGGATAAAAATCTCGTATCCTTTTTTTCTGAAATCGACCAAATTTTCGCCAAGTAATTCGAAATTTTTATTAAAAACCGGTTGTTTCGAATTCGAAAATTTAATTTCTGAAGTATATTGAAATGCTGCATCGAAACCCAACTCAAGCACCGTTTTATCAATCAGCTGCTCCTTTAGTTTTGTTCCCGAAACAACAAGCTCACCTATATTTTCAACATCGGATTTTGCGAGAATGGTCTGTCGGTGAATCTCGGTAAGTTGATCGAGAAACAGATTCAGGTTATTGCAAAAAAAAATGTTTTCATCCTGAAAAAAATCGATGACTGAAATGCGGTTTCCTTCAATTGATGAATTTTGAATATTCGGAACAATGGTGATGTGCTGAAAAGCTTCTTTCGATATTTGATTGTCGACATTAAAACTCCGGATCGATTCTACTTCATCGCCAAAGAAATCGAGTCGATACGGATCTTCGTGCGAAAAAGAAAAAATATCGACGATACTTCCCCGAATCGAAAACTGCCCGGGTTCGTAAACAAAATCGACTCTTTCGAAACCATATTCGTATAAAAATTCGTTAATAAAATCGGTCGAAATATTATCTCCTTTTTTTACCTGCAAGGTATTTGTTTCCAGCCCGGCCTTCGAAATAACGGTTTCAACAACCGCTTCGGGATAAGAAATAATAAGGTATTTTTTCTGATTCAGCGAAACCTTATTCAGTACTTCTGTTCGCTGAACAATATTTTCCTGTTCGAGGTCGTCGTAATGAATCGAACGTTTGTACGACGACGGAAAAAACAAGGTATTTTCTTCGAAGCCGAGGTTGATTAAATCGTCGTAAAAGTAGGCTGCTTCTTCCCTGTCGTTTAACAGAACCGTCAGGTTTTTATCGGATTGTTGAAAAAGATTCGAAAGTAAGATGGTTTTTGCCGAGCCTATTAATCCCTGCGCGTGAATCTTTTCACCCGGGGGGGCTGTGAGTTTTTCAAGAATCGTGCTGAATTCTTTTTGCCCCTTAAAATATTTTAGAAACTGCTCGGTTTCCAACTTTTAAATTTTCGGCAAAGTTAAATTAATTTGTCATTCAAATTGAATTTCAAAAAACAAAAAGGAGAACAACTGCTCTCCTTTTTAATATTGTTGGGTAAAATTAATTTACCATCCACGCGAGCTAACTGTTCCGGAACCATTCATATGAAAGGTTACCTTAAAAGTTCCCGAGCTTTTTATTTCAACTCTGGCATCTCTCAAGATAATTCCATCCACATCGAGATTTACGGCGATAATCGATTTTTCGCCTTTTCCCGGAATCAGGAAATTTCCTTCGGGCAGTTGAAAAGTTGCTGTTTTTACCACATTCCCGTTTGGTGTAACCACACTTTTTGAAGAAATGGACTCAATTGCTATTTTTTCACAATTGCGGTTAGGGTGTGGAAAATAAAAGGTAAATACGTTGTCTCGAACAATAACTGCCTGCGCCGAAATGTCGTTCGAATAGAAAACAGTTAATATAAAAACTGTCGCAAAAATAAGTTTTAACGATTTCATCTACTTAATAATTATGGGTTTATAAATCGCTGCCAAGTTATAATTTTTTCATGAAATTCAAAACTTCTTCAGGGTCGGAACCGGCGTTAACCGCTTCGTTTTTATACACGATTTTCCCTTTCTTATCGATAATAAAAGTCCAGCGACTGGCAGTTACACCACGCACCAGATCGAAACTTTTACCACCAATTTCTTTGGTAACCGTTCCACCATCGCGAATCGGAACACCAAACTTTTTGGCAATTATTCCCGACTCATCCGACAAAAGTGCAAAGTTTAAATTGTTTGCCTTTTTAAACAGTTTTAGTCCTTCAACACTATCGCCACTAACTCCAACGACCACCGCGTCTGCCGATGCAATACCCGTTTTAAAATCGCGGTAAGTACAAGCTTGTTTTGTGCAGCCGCCAGTCATTGCAGCCGGATAAAAATAAACAACAATGTTTTTTTTGCCCAAATAATCGGCTACATTCCACACCGAACCATTGTCGGCCAAAGTTTTAAATTCGGGTGCTTTGTCGCCAATTTTCAGGCCTTGTGAAAAACCGCTCAGTGTCAGAAAAAAAGCGAAAATCAAGCTTGCAAAATATTTTTTCATTTGTTCAAAATTTATCATTTACATAAGATACATTTAAACTGAAAAAATGTTTTAGCTCAAGTTTCATTTTTAGATCTATAAAACCTTAAAAGTGCCATCAAATAACAAACTCTCCCTTATTCACTCTCTTCACAAAGAGAAGGACGATCACCGGTACTCGGGAGTAGATTGAGTTAGAAATCGTTAATTTTATCTCATTCTATTTTAGTGATAATGCCTGCCAAAAGGAATATAGTCTGCCAAACGACAAAATCTTTTTTTCTTAAAGCGTTCTCTAAATCCTTTAAAATCAAAGCGGATTTCATTAACTTTAAAGGAAATTCATTGATTATGGGACATGCTTATCCTTATCGTTGCGAACATTGTGGTTTTGAAGAATCGTTTAATCAGGGACACGGTTTCTTAATTCATTCTCAACCGGTGAAAGATTACCTCCAACAAAAAACAAAATTATTTCATTACAAAACGCACAATGTAGTTCGCGAACTTTCAGAAACTAAAAATAATTTATTTTTGAAAGCCGGTTTTCAGGTGTATAAATGTCCAGCTTGCAAAGTTCTTTACGACAAGGTTGAAGTGATTGTTTACGAAGATGAAAAAGTGGTTCATAAAAGTGCTTTCCGCTGTTCCGACTGTCATTCAAGATTAAAACTCACCAATATTCACCGCCTGAAAAAGGCGATTTGCCCGAACTGCCATCAGAAAGCATTTCAGATTAATAACACCCACCAACAATTGTGGGATTAGCGTTTTTTTTCGCAGTCTTGTAAATGTTCGAGAAATATTTGGTTCTCCGGAAATTCCCGTGTAAGAATCAAAAAATGCTCCCTTGCCTTTTCGGGTTCTCTTTCCACTTTCTGATAAATTCGCCCTAAAAAATAATCGGCCATGGTTTTTACAATCAAGTTCTTGTCGCTGGCATACACTTCCATTTTCGAGATATAAAAATCCCGTTCGGCACTTTTACTCCACACCGAAAATGGATGTACCAGATTGAAATAATGAAATAAATCGATGTATAAATCGAATAATTTTAACTCGTTCCCCGCAATCGACAGCTTGTTTCTATCCAATTCCGAAAGTAAATCGTTTACTTCCGAACGCATCGAAATCACGTCAAAAAGATTAAACTTTTTCCGTGCATAACGAAGCTGGTACGATTTCCCGACTAACTGCGCAACCGTATCGTTTTTTTCAATGCCACTTTTTATGTATTTCTCAAGCCGATCGTTTAAGTTTTCTGCGTCTTCTTTCGCGCGCGTTGAACTAAATTTCCACCATAAAAGATCGATGTTTAATACATTAAAAACAAAAGCATCTAGTTCATCTTTTTCTGCTTGTAGCAATGCTTCTGCCCGCTCGAATTGCTGCATATAAATGGCTGAAAAAATCGAATTTGTAATACTATCGTTATTCAAAGCCTTGCCCGAAAAATGCAATTGCGTGAGAAAGAAAACAACTATGATTGTACGTAAAACCATCTTTTTTATTTGTGCTGAAAAAGCATTCCAACATGCGGAATTCCATCCTCCAGATATTCCTCGGTAACCACTTTAAACCTCAAATCTTCGTAAAATTTTTGCAGGTACTTTTGTGCGCTAATCTTGATTTTTGTTGGATTCCAGTTTTTCAAAATATAATCTTTCGCTTCTTCCATCATCAGCATTCCAAGTCCCGTTCCACGTTCGCTTTGTTTTACAACTACCCGGCCAATCGAATAATCGGGGAAACGGGTTCCGGGCTTTAATAACCTCGAATACGCAACAACTTCATCGTTTTTCCGAAGAAACTGATGAATGGCATCTTTATCCAAATTATCGATGTCGTTGTAAACACAATCTTGTTCGACAACAAAAATTTCGGCACGCAATTGTAGAATATCATATAAATCGTCGATCGATAATTCAGAAAAATGTTTGAATTCGAATTTCATAAATCAAAAAATATTGAATGTTCAAAACTCAATACTGAATATTTAAGTTTTTGAGAATTAACCATTGAATATTCAGTATTGGAGATTTTATAAAATTAAAAGAAAAGGCTTGCCAAAAGTGTAAATGCCAATCCGCAAACTGCAATAATCGATTCCATCACCGTCCAAGATTGCAAGGTTTGTTTTTCGGTCATTCCAAAATATTTGCCGACCAGCCAAAAACCGCTGTCGTTTACGTGCGAGAGCAAAGTAGCGCCCGAAGCAATCGAAAGTACTACTAAAGCGCGCTGCGGATCGTTTAATCCGAATTCACCTAAAACGGGAGCGATAATTCCGGCTGCGGTAATCATAGCAACAGTTGCCGATCCTTGAGTAACACGCACCACAGCTGCAAGTAACCATGCCAATAAAATTGGAGGCAATGCAGAATCTGCCATCGATTCTGCCATAATTTTCCCAATGCCGCTATCCACCAAAATTTGTTTCAATACACCGCCGGCACCGGTGATCAGAATAATAATTCCGGCCGGCCCTAAAGCTTTTGTGCTGAGGTCTAATATCTTTTGTTTTCCCATGCCACGTTTAATGCCCAAAAAATACGAAGCCAGTAATGTAGCAAGAATTAATGCAGAAAACGGATGTCCGATAAATTCCAAAATATCAGTCGATATCGATTTTGCAACAATTTCCTTGTCGACAATTAGACCGGTAAACGTATTTACAAGAATCAACAAAAGCGGAACTGCAATGATTATTGCAATCAATCGAAAAGGTGGAAGATTATTTTCGTCGTAACTTTTTACTCCCGGTTTGTCGAATTCGGCCGGAGCTTCGATGTATATTTTTTTCGAAATGTATTTTCCCCAAATCGGCCCCGCAATTATCGCAGTTGGAAAACCAAGAATTACACCCAGCAAAATTACCCACCCCAACTGCACATTAATAATATCGGCAACAGCAACCGGCCCCGGAGTTGGTGGAATAAAACTGTGTGTAACTGCCAAACCCGCCAATAACGGAATTCCGTAATACAACAACGATCGTTTCGAATCGCGCGATAAAGCATAAATAATTGGTACCAAAATGATAAAACCCACATCGAGAAAAACCGGAATTGCCACAATAAACCCAGTAATTACCATC
>JBNKOT010000235.1:0-10411 GCA_050294855.1 Draconibacterium sp.
GTCGACGATTATCATCCATATGTCGGCTGGGTAACGCTAGCCATTGGTAATGTGTACGAGGGGATGTATAATTTTAAAAGTGCCAACGAATTTTATCATTTTGCGCTCGACGTTTTTACCGAAACCCAAACAGCCGACGGAATTGCACTTGCATCAACAAATATTGGAAATACTTATCTGGCTCTGGCCGATTTTGAAAATTCGAAAAAATACCTGGACATTGGATTGCAGGAAAGCATAGAATTGGGCGACCCGATTGAAACGGGTTATGTTCGAATGTTTATTGCGTGGAAAGATTTTTCGATGGGTAAGTTTTTAATTGCCAAAGAAAGTATATTGGAATTAATTAGTGTGCTGAAGGATTTGAATAGTGATAATTCTGGTTTTGAAGTTATTCAATCGAACGATTTAATTGCAGACGCTTTGTGTCTGCTTTCGATTTGTGAAGATTCGCTGGGCTTTGCTGAACTGAAAGATAAACGCCTTTTTGATGCACTCCGAATTTACAGCGAATTAAACGATGTATTAAATGTTTCTACTGTTTATAATTTGATCGGTTTAAACTATTTTGAAGACGGGCAATACGAATCTGCCATTGCTTACGCCGATTCTGCCGCCCTACACGCCCGAGAACATAATATTTTAAACCAGCATGCCATTGCTGCCCGGTTGCTTTCTGATTCTTATTTTGAATTAAATAAATTCGATAGGGCTTTACAATTTCAAAAAGAATATTTGCAGGTTCACGATTCGATGTATAACGAATCGGTGACCGAGGCAATTTCGAATGTCGAAGTTTTTGTAGGTACGATTACCAAAGAAAAAGACAACCAAATTTTAAAATTAACGATTCAACATCAAAAGAAAATTCGAACGATTGTTTTTTCGGGATTGGTAATTATTGTTCTTCTTCTTATCATCGTAATGTATCATATCAATTTAAGGTACCGAAAAGGGAAGCGGGCGAACAAGAAACTGCAAGATCAAAACCGGCAGATCGAAGAACAAAAAACAAAGCTTAAAGATTTGAATGAAGAGTTACATAAACTGGTCATCTCAAAAGATAAATTTCACTCTATTATTGCACACGATCTTCGGAATCCGGTTGGGTCGGTGCATAACAGTGTTGAATTACTTGCTCGTTCGTACGATGAATTACCAGACGAAGCCAGAAAAGAGCTGATTTTGTTAACCGAACAAACTTCGAAAAAAACATTAAAGTTACTCGAGAATTTGTTGGCCTGGTCGCGGGTTCAGGGTGGACACCTCAAGCTCAACAAAGTATGTTTTGATATTGAAAGGGAAGTTGACTCCATTATCGAAGATTTGAAACATGTTGCAGTAGCAAAAACAATTCAGGTTGACGTGCAACACAACGGGCGAATCGAAGTTTGTGCCGACCGGGAAATGATTGCAACGGTTGTTCGTAATCTTTTTTCAAATGCAGTTAAATATTCGCCGGCGGGGAAAAAGATAGTGGTAGGAGTGCAGCGGCAAAAAGAGCTGGTAGAAATTTGGGTCGAAGACAAAGGAATTGGAATCCCACCGGATAAAATCGACGAGTTATTTTTAATCGATTCGCATGTTCAAAGACCGGGAACAAACGACGAATCAGGAACCGGACTTGGATTGCAATTGTCGTACGAGTTTGTAAAATTACACGACGGTTATTTTGATGTTAAAAGTGTTGAATCGAAAGGAAGTCGGTTTGCCTTTTATATTCCGACCAAGGATTAAAATAGTTATCAGAATACTTATTACTGTTTAATAAAACTTCCTGAAAGTATTTCCTTGTCTGTGCTCAGCATTATATAATAACTTCCTCCGGGAATCCTTCGAATCAGTTCATTTATTCCGGTTTCAATTTCGTAAAGACTGCCCTTTCCCCGATAAATGGTTGTCCCCGAAATGTTATAAACACTGGCATTATAAAGTAAATCCCGATTGTTGTAGTTATCGGTTTGCAGGTGGATTTCGGTTGAAACAGGATTAGGATAAACGGTTAATTTTGATTTGATTTTATTGACAGAGAAAATTCCGGTATAAACCGAAACCGAGGCCAGAAATACTCCTGCTTTTCCTGTATCTTCGATGTTATACAAATTGTCTCCAATTGTTGTTACACTTCCAAAAGAACCGCTGAAATGTCCCCCCAACTTTGTAGCCCCACTTTTTAAAGTTAGCACCGATGAGCCGTAGATTCCCTGAGTTGAAATTCCGGAAGTCGACCAGTTTAAATTTCCATCGCTGGTAAAAGAAGAAACGAATAAAAAGTTATTGCTGTTCGTCGGATCGGTGACCAATTCTTTTACTCCTTCGTTCGGATCAAAATCGTTCGCTGCCCTGGCTTTGTAATAACCGGTAAGATAAATTTCGTTGCTCGAATTAATCGACATTTGATAAACCTGATCTGCCTCGTCGCTGCCAAAACTTTTAGCGTAAACCAAGGTCCCCTTATTGTTGTATTTGGCAAGAAAGCAATCAAAATTTCCTCTCGAAATGATGCTTGAATTTGCGGTGTCCGGATCCATATCGACTGTTCCTTTAAAATTTCCAGCAATATAAATGTTGGTATCCGGGTCGAGTTTAATGTCTTGCCCTAATTCGCTTTCGGTACCTCCCATTTTTTTTGCCCACAACAAATTTCCCGAAGCGTCGTATTTCGAAATAAAAATATCTTTTTCGCCCGAAGAACTAAGTGTAACACTTCCTGTGCCCGAAGAAAAGTTGGTGTGATCTCCTGAAAATGCTCCGGTTAAATAAGCATTTCCTTCTCCGTCGATGGTAACCGAACGTCCGTTATCGGTATCGAGACTCTGAACGGCAGTCGACCAGAGATAATTTCCGTTTTGTGTATATTTCACCAGAAAGGCATCGTCGTTGTATTGCGATTCTGAAATGGTTGTTGAATAAGAATTTACCCCTAATTCCGGATCTAAATCCATATACGTAGTTTGAAAAGAACCGGCAATAAAAATATTTCCTTTTTGATCGAGTTGAATTTTATTGGGTGAAATCGATGATTGCAATTCCCAGTTGTATTCAGCTGGAATTATAAAACCCCAACGATAGGTTCCTGTTCTCGAGTAACATCCAACCGCCATTCCTGTGGTGTTTTCCGGTAATTGATGATTGGTGTCTACGGCGCCGGGATCGAGATCAATTGTAGTTCCGCTTGCCGATCCGCAAACAAAGATTAAACCGGTTGCATTTACGGCAATATCGGTGAATTTGAGATTGGCTTCTCCTCCAATTGTTTGTACCCAGTTTAACTGATTCGATGGAGTATAACTTGCAATAAACGCATTTTTTGAATCAGGAGAATCTCTGAATTCTGTTCCTGCCCCCGGGTCGAAGTCAATTCTTGTGCCTTTGAACGAACCAACAACCAATAAATTTCCGTCGTTGCTCTGAACCATCGAATGAATGTCGAAATCATTGGTTCCGGTTAAACTAAAAGCCACATCACAGTTTTGTGCATTTCCGGTATTTAACCCCGTGAAAAGCAGTGCTGCTGTAAGTATTAATATGTGCTTAAAGTAATAACTAACAAAATTCATATTGTGGACGTTCTGTTGAGCCGAAACTCTAAAAAAGTAAATAAGTTACAGTTTTTACTGAAAATAGTCGACAAAAATTCGAAGATAATACAATATTATTTTAAATTACGCCGGGATGCTAAATATCCTTTCTCTGTACTTGTTTTATGCTAGCCAGAGTTGAAATTTGTTTTCATTTATTTCTGTTTAAAAATGACATTGTAACTGTTTGAAATTCATAACAATTTATAACATGTTTGGTTTCGTCGCAGAAAAAATAGTTTTGAGTTTTGTGCATCTTTTAGCGATATCCTGAAAAATTGAGAGTTAAATTGCATGTGCAAACAGCTCCATTCAACGGGTGACTTTGCGTTGCAACAAATATTCTGGAAAATTAAAAAAGGATTTGTAAATGATGTCATCGAACAAATTCCGGACAATCCGAAACCTCCATATAATACGGTTTCTTCAATTATCAGAGTTTTAGTAAAGAAAGGATATTTGAGTTTTAAAGCTTACGGAAAAACACACGAATATTATCCAACTATCAGTAAAGCTGAATATCGTAAAATACAATTTAAAAAAATAGTATCTGGTTATTTCAGCGACTCTCCGGTTTCTCTACTTTCTTTTATGGTTAAAGAAGAGAAACTCAGTAGTGAAGATATCCAGAAACTAAAGGATATAATTAATAAAATTGAGTAGATATTACTAAATTGAAAAGAGCTTTTCAGTCTGTTTTTATGAATAAAAAATAAGGGCTTCACTATCTGCGAAGCCCTTACTTTAATAGTTGTTCGGTGAATTTATTTTGTCCACAAACGCTCCATTTCTTCCAGTGTTTTACCTTTGGTTTCTGGAACCATTTTCCAAACAAAGAAGAAGGAAATAATACTCATAACTCCATAAAACCAGTAAGTTCCGCCACTGCTAAATTCCATCATGGCAGGATAAGTTGCCGAAATAAAATAGTTGGCAGCCCACTGCGCAGCAACAGCAATTGCAATTGCTTTACCTCTGATTTTATTTGGGAATAACTCTGAAATTAATACCCAGCAAATTGGTCCCCACGACATCATAAACGATGCGGTGTAAATAATGATAAAAACCAGTGTGCTGATTCCAATTACTTTCATAAATGCCAATGCACCAATTGCAAACATTCCAATTGCCATTCCGATAGAGCCCACCATCAATAACGGTTTTCTTCCCCATTTATCAACGGTCATAATCGCAACTACCGTAAATATTACATTTACAAGTCCCATTGCCACTGTTTGTAGCATTGAAGCGTCTTTTGCTGCACCCATACTTTCAAAAATCCGGGGAGCGTAATAAAGTGCAACATTAATTCCAACAAATTGCTGAAATACAGAAAGCAAAACTCCAATAATTAGTACAATTTTACCGTACGAAAATAGTTTAGCCGACGATTTTTCTACCGATGATTTAATATCCTTATAGATTTCTTTCGCACGGTCAATACCATTTATTTTTGTTAAAATAGTCAGTGCTTTTTCATCCTGGTTACTAAGCGCCAGATAACGTGGTGTTTCTGGTACAAAAAACAAAAAGAAAGCAAATAAACCGGCAGGAATTGCTTCCGATGTAAACATTCTCCGCCATCCAATGGTATTAATCCATTCGAGCGATTGTCCGTTTGCAATTCCCCAGTTCACAAAATAAACCACCAGCATTCCAAAAATTATCGCAAACTGGTTGATCGAAACCAAACGTCCGCGAATATCGGCTGGCGCAATTTCTCCAATGTACATGGGGCTGACTGCTGACGCTAATCCAACACCAATTCCACCAATAATCCGGTAGAAGTTAAACATGTACAATAAACCCATTGTGGGTTCACCTTTTGTGAAAAACAGGAATTCCGGATTTCCGGATCCCAGCGCAGAAATGAAAAACAAAACAGCCGCAATAAAAAGCGAATTTTTTCTTCCAAATTTTGAAGCAAAAATTCCGGAAAGACTTCCGCCGATTATACACCCGATGAGCGCACTCGAAATGGTTGCACCGTGTACTAAAGAACTCAATCCAAGCCCATTAATTAAATAGGCCTGAATAGATTTGTCGGCTCCCGAAATCACAGCAGTGTCGTACCCGAATAATAATCCTCCGAGTGTGGCAACTAAAGTGATACCTGCAATGTAAAACGTGTTACGTCCTTTCATTACAGCTTAAATGTACCAGTTAATTAATTGTTCAATTAACTCTTGTTTTCCGCTGATTTGAGCTGGTTCTCCAACTTCAGCAGCAACGGTACGTAAATCTTCCAGCGATAAACCGCCGGTTTCGAATTCTGCTCCTTTTCCTGAGTCGAAAGAAGCATAACGATTTTTGCGTCGTGATACATAGTCTGAGTCACTCAATATTTTATCGGCAATAATCAGCGAGCGTGCAAAAACGTCCATCCCGCCAATGTGAGCAATAAAAATATCTTCCAGATCGGTCGAGTTTCTTCTTGTTTTAGCATCGAAGTTAATACCACCGTTTGTAAAACCACCGGCAGGTAAAATCTCAAGCATCGCTTCAGTAATTTCGTAGATGCTGGTTGGGAATTCGTCGGTGTCCCATCCGTTTTGATAATCTCCTTTATTGGCATCGATCGATCCCAACAAGCCTGCATCGGCCGCCATTCTTAAATCGTGAGTAAAAGTATGACCGGCCAAAGTTGCGTGGTTTACTTCAATATTTAATTTGAAATCGTTTTCTAATCCGTGTTCTTTTAAGAAAGCTATTACGGTTTGCGAATCGAAATCGTATTGATGTTTGGTTGGTTCCATTGGTTTTGGTTCGATCAGGAAAGTACCGTTAAAACCTTGTTTCCGACCGTAATCGCGCGCCATTGTCAGGAATTGTCCCAGATGCGCCAATTCGCGTTTTGTGTTGGTGTTATGCAAAGTCATATAACCTTCGCGTCCTCCCCAGAATACATAACCTGTTCCGCCCAAAGCAATCGTTGCATCAATAGCATTTTTCACCTGAACTCCGGCATTTGCAACCACATTAAAGTCAGGATTTGTTGCTGCACCATTCATATAACGTGGATCGGAGAATACATTTGCAGTTCCCCATAATAGCTTAACTCCCGAAGCATCTTGTTTGGCTTTGGCATATTCTACCATTTTCTCCATTCTTTTTTCGATCTCGAATACCGAACCGTCGCCAACAACATCAGTGTCGTGGAAACAGTAGAACGGAATGTTCATTTTTGTAATGAATTCGAAAGCAGCATCCATTTTTTCTTTGGCAGCATCCATTGCATCAGCCGCGCCTAACCAGGGAAAAATTTGAGTTCCCGGACCAAAAGGATCGCCGCCTGTTCCGCAGAATGTGTGCCAGTATGCAACTGCAAAACGTAAATGATCTTTCATGGTTTTACCTGCTACAACTTTGTTTTCGTCGTACCATTTAAAAGCCATTGGATTTCTTGATTCAGGCCCTTCGAATTTAATTTGATCGATGCCTTTGAAATACTCTTTGTTACCTTTTAAAACTTCCATTTTTTTTATTTTTTTATTGATGATTAATTCCTGAAATTCTATTTTTTTAGATTGAAGATGAAAGACCGCTTACAAGAATTTTATTTTCCAATTTCAGCTTTCTGCCATTCTTCTCTTATCCAATCGCTTTTTCTAAAACTGTTTTCCAATTATTATATGCTTCCCGATATTCGGCTGTTTTTGAATGATTCGGTTCCACCACTTCCAGTTTTTTTAAATTTGTAAAAGCTTCTTTTGCATTTTTATAATACCCCGATCCAATTCCGGCACCACGTGCTGCACCCACCGATCCGTCGGTGTTGTACAATTCGATGGTTGCTCCCGAAACGCCTGCTAATGTATCTCTGAAGATAGGGCTTAAAAACATATTTGCTTTTCCTGCTCGAATTACCGAAGCATTGATCCCGATGTTTTTCATGATTTCCATTCCGTAGTTGAACGAGAACACAATTCCTTCCTGAGCCGCCCTTAATAAATGTCCTTTGTCGTGAATGTTGAAATTTAATCCGGAAAACATCGATCCAACATTTTTATTGTTGAGTACCCGTTCTGCTCCATTTCCAAAAGGAAGAATGTTTAATCCTGTCGATCCAACCGGAACGGCAGCAGCCAATTCATTCATTGCTTCGTACGAAAGATCTTCGCCGATTGTTCTTTTCAACCAGGCATTTAAAATTCCGGTGCCGTTAATGCAAAGCAGAACACCCAATCTTGCTTTTTCGGCAGAATGATTGACGTGTGCAAAAGTATTCACTCGCGATTGCGGATCGTATTTTATTTCGTCGCTAACTCCGTAAACAACTCCCGAAGTTCCTGCAGTTGTTGCAATTTCTCCCGGGTTTAGTACGTTTAAAGAAAGTGCATTGTTCGGCTGATCGCCGGCGCGGTAACTTATTTTTGTTTTGCTTGATAAACCGAGTTCAGTAGCCATTTTTTCTGATACCTGACTCTGGTCCGCAAACGTTGGAACAATGTCTGGAATGATTTCGGTTGAAAATCCATAATTATCGAACAATATTTTTGCGAGAGAATTTTCTTTAAAATTCCACATAATTCCTTCCGAAAGTCCGCTGACAGTGGTTTGAATTTCACCAGAAAGTTTCATGGCAATGTAATCGCCGGGCAGCATTATTTTATCGATTTTTGCAAAAAGGTCGGGTTCGTTTTCTTTGACCCATTTTAATTTCGATGCCGTAAAATTGCCGGGAGAATTAAGCAGGTTAGTTAAACACCGCTGCCCGCCAATTTCGTTAAAAGCTTTGTCGCCAAATTCGGTCGCCCGACTGTCGCACCAAATTATTGAAGGACGAATTACGTTTTGGTTTTTATCGACCATCACCAATCCATGCATTTGATAAGAGATCCCGATCGAATCGATATTTTGTGTGTCGATTTTCGATGTTTTTAAAACATCGGCCAGCGCCAGTTTTAAATTTGCCCACCATTGTTCGGGTTCCTGTTCTGCCCATCCGGCTTTGTGTGCGGTAATATTCATTTCCTGTTTCGGGTAAAACGAAGATGCCACACAGTTCCCGTTTTCTCCGTTAACCAGCGAAACTTTTACCGATGAACTTCCAATATCAAATCCTAATAAGTACATGATTTAGTGTTTTATTTTTTATTTAGTTATAATCGAACTGTTCTGTTCTGTTATGCTTGCAAAATTAATCCTTATCGCCGTATTAAAAAATCAAACGAAAATGTTTTAAAACATATTAAATCGAGGGACGGATTTTTAAAATCGTTGGGACCTCGAAACGAACCGGATTACCGGAAGCAACAAACTCTGCTGCTTTTTGTCCCATCAACTCAAAATCGGTACTAACGACCGAAATCCCATTTTTTACATATTTTTTCATTGGAGTTTCGTTGTACGAAATTACACCAACTTCTTTACCGGGTTCGAAACCAAGGTCGGAACACTGATCGAGAAAACTGGCAAGTGTCCGGTCGCTCACTAAAAAGTACAAACCTCCTTTTTTTATTTTGAAATCCTCCATGTCGTATATAACCCGGTGTTTCAATTTATTTTCGACACAGAATTTCGTAAAATAATCGATTGCAATTTTAGGATGATAAGTAAAGGTCGGACGAAAAAATGTAAATTCCTCATACTTTTCAATTTTCTTTAAATTTTTCTGAAATGCATTGTAAACGGCTTTCCCAAAATCCTGGTAAACAGTCGAATGTTTTTCTGTTGTATGTATTTTCCAGTCGATAATCAGCAGTTGTTCTGTTCCGATTTTGTCGATTATTTGTGGTACTTTTTTATGATCGAAATTCATAATAATGTACTTGCTGTATTTCCCCAGACTCTCGGTAATAATTTTTTCGAAAACCTCGATGTTGTAGTGGTGGAAATGCAAATCGACACTAATATTTTTGGGTAAATGTTTTAGAAACGAACCGTACAATACCTCTTTATAAGCTTTAAAAGTATCGAGAAAAAGAAAAACTTTGATGCTGTTTTTCGAAACAAAATAGCCGCGGTTGGGGACCGATTCAACAGCACCTCTGTTTTTTAATTCGGCATAAGCTTTAAAAACCGTATCGCGCGAAAGCTGGCATTCCTTCATAATCTGATTTACCGAAGGCAACATTTCGCCTTCCTGCAATTCGTTTTGACTAATCGAATCTAAAATGGCATCAACCAGTTGTTGGAATTTAAGCGTGTTTGAATTTTTATTGATTGTAAATTTGAAATTACTCATCGTTAAAAGATTAGAGATGTTTCGCTGTTCTGTTCTGTTCTACAAAACTACAATAAAATATTGGTATTTATTTTCTCTGGTAATAAATACAATAGAACAATCGGATAAACGTTAATTGTAAAAGGGTAAAGAAAAGCGAATTATCTAAGTGGTTGAGTTTGGTCGCAAATTTAAAATCGATGGCTTTCTTTATCCTTTTTTGCTTTGAAAGAAAAGGCAAAAAAAATTATCTTTGATTCATTCAAAAATCAATATAAACCATCAGGAATGATTCGTGACTTAATTATTAAAAATCGGAGTTATCGTCGTTTCGACGCTTCTGTAAAAATTACTTTTCCTCAAATCGAAAAATGGATCGAGTTGGCACGTTTTTCAGCAAGCGGCAGAAACTTACAAACCTTAAAATTTGCTGTTTGTAACGAGCAGCCGGCCACCGATAAAATATTCCCGCATTTAGGGTGGGCAGGTTTTTTAACCGATTGGAAAGGCCCCGAAGAGGAAGAAAGACCCGTGGCTTACATCGCTGTTCTACACGATAAAAATCTGTCGGATCAATATTATTGCGACGATGGAATTGCCATGCAAAGTATTTTATTGGGAGCGGTTGAAGACGGATTTGGAGGTTGTATGATTGGGACAGTCA
>JBNKOT010000236.1:0-2853 GCA_050294855.1 Draconibacterium sp.
AAAGCTATGAATTTCACTTATAAATACCGATTTTCTGCGTCATATTTGCTTACCATAGCCCGCTATGCTTTCGCAAACAGTCCTTGAAACTCAATATTTATACGCGATTTGAGCCATTAATTTTATATCGAACTCAGGTTACTGGTCTTTTTGCAAATTTTCTCTCGTAAAAAAGGCCTTCTGCAAGATTTGCAGAAGGCCTTTTTTACGAACAATCTTGTCGTCTATTTATTTACTTTAAACAGCTCTTCCTCTTTTACCTTTTTAACCTGCATGCTGTCTTTGAGTGTTTTATTTATTGCATTGTATGGTGCAACAACAATTTCGTCGTCAGCTTTTACACCTTCCAAAATCTCAATGCTTTTATTATCCTGAATACCGGTTTTTACTTCCACTTTTTTCACCCGTCCTTCGTGATAAAGAAAAACAACTTCCTGCTTTTCTTCCCGCTCTACTACTGCCGGTTCGTCGTCAGTACTAGCAGTTGCTTCAGCAGTTTCATCTTTTATTTCCTGTGTTCCTCCACCTTCTTTTTTAATTCGTGTTGTAACAGCCGAAATAGGTACCGAGATAACGTCGTGGCGTGTTTCGGTTAAAATATCAACGGTTGCCGACATTCCCGGGCGGAAAGGATACAAATTTCCGGATGCCACATCGATTAAATCTTCGTACGATTCTTTTAACAGAAATACTTTTACATCGAAGTTGGTTACCTGATCGGCAGTGGCTCCAACAGTACTTGCAGAGTTGGCAATTTCGGTAACAATCCCTTTAAATTTTCGGTTTAAATAGGCATCTACCTCAACCAAAGCGGTGTCGAACTTGGCTACTTTTACGATATCATTTTCATTTACTTCCACCTGAACTTCCATCCGGTCGAGGTCGGCAACTACCATCATTTCGGTTCCGACCATCATACTTGTACCAACAACACGTTCGCCCTGCTCCACATTTAATGCAGAAACGGTTCCCGAGATTGGTGCATATATTTTTGTTTTTGTCAGTTGCTCCTGTGCTTCAGAAACACTTGCTTCTGCACTTTTTACTGAAAACTGAGCAGCTCGCACTTCAGCTTCCGAAACCTTAAAAGCCGCTTCCGATGACTCGAATTCTGAAACCGGAATCGTTCCGCTTTCATACAATTTCTTACTTCTGTCGTAGGCCAGTTTTCTTTCAATTTGTTGTGCTTCTGCCTGTGCCAATCTTGCTTTCGATGAGTTAAGCGTTGCCTCTGCTCGATTTAATGCCGATACATACATTTCTGGTTTGATAACACAAAGTAATTTCCCCACTGTTACTTCATCGCCTTCTTCAACATAAAGCTGAACAATTTCTCCGGCAACGTCGGGACTAATTTTCACTTCGGTTTCGGGTTGAATTTTTCCGTTGGCAGTAATAAATTCGGTTAATGTTTCGCTTTTAACCGTTTCTGTGGCAACACTAACGGTAAAATCTTTGCCGAACCAACCTTGTTTTTTCCCGATAACTAAAACAACGATAACGATAACAACCAATCCGATGGCGTAAGGTAAAATTTTATTTTTTTTCATATTTTCGAGCGGTTTCGATTATAAGTCAGTTTCAATCGCTTAAAATTACAACAATTTGTTTTTCTACGAGTTTTTAATTCAACTAATTCAAAAGATTTATTGTTTAACAAGCATTCTTGCAGTTAAACGGCTATGCTGTTCGAGGTAAATATCTTTCTCTTTCACCATCCAGTCAAGGGTTTCCTCGGTATAATGCCGAATGGTTATTAAGGTTAATCCGGTATTATAACGAATGGTATAAAATGGTGCTAACTCTACAAATATCTCATCCAGATTAACTTCGGGAGCATCGAGTACCAGGTTTAAATCGATTGCCGATTGTTGCATTAAGGTTACGGTTACCCGGTTTCCTTTCAGAAAATTAACCACCCTATCGATATCGGCGATGCTGATAAAAGAAAAATCTTTGGGAGAAAGTGTAACCAGCACCAGGTTCTCTTTCAGAATAAAAATGGGTGGCAACTCAATTTTATGATCAATTTCGTGAATAACAGTACCGGGTTCGTTGGGTGCCAAAAAAGACTTTACATATAACGAAATTCCCTTGTTGTGCAAAGGTTTCATTGTTTTGGGATGAATTACCTGTGCCCCCGAATGTGTCATTTCTACCGCCTCGCGATACGAAAGTGCACCAATTTTCACAGTCCCTTCCATTTTTTTTGGATCGGCACTTAAAACGCCGGGAACATCTTTCCAGATCGAAACATCTTCCGAATTCAAAACATTTCCCAAAATAGCAGCGGTAAAATCGGAACCTTCGCGACCAAGAGTGGTGGTTAAATTTGTTGTTGTTGAACCAATAAATCCCTGTGTGATGTACAATTTTTCATCGCTAAAATTCATGATTTCGGGAACCAATTTTTCTGTTAATTCCCAATCAACCGAAGCATCTCTGAATTTATCGTCGGTTTTCAAACAAGTTCTGATATCTATCCATTTATTTTTTAATCCGATGGTATTTAAATACTCACTTACAATTTTGGTTGAAACCATTTCTCCAAAACTCACAACCTGGTCGTATTCAAAACTATAATCGAGCGAAGGAATTTTATTGAGTTTAATTTCCAACTCTGCTAAAAGAGCAATTAGCGATTTTGGTGTTTTTTCGCTACCAAAAAGTGCATTACAAATTTCGAGATGAAAAGTTTTAAATTCATGATATATCGATGTGGTCGTATCTTTTTTTTCAAAATACGATTTTACCAGTCTTTCCATCAGGTTTGTGGTTTTTCCCATGGCAGAAATTACCACAATTAAATTGTTATCGTACCCCTTTAAAATCTGTGCAACATTTCGTACTGCA
>JBNKOT010000237.1:0-4420 GCA_050294855.1 Draconibacterium sp.
GAATTAGCAGCATTGCAGCCGGAATTACAATGAGATTGGTAAGGAGAAAATAACTCGGGAACTGATTAAAATAAAAGGTCGTTATTGGGAATGTTGCAATTTGCGCGGCAATCGAAATAGTAGTCAGATTCCAGATAAAAAGCAGCAATTTGTTTTTAATGCTGAACAGTTTCGAAAGTTTAGGTTGAAGAAAAAGAATTCCAAAAACCGCTGCGAACGAAAGCTGAAACCCAACTTCGAACAAATTGTTTGGATTGATCAACAAAAGAAAAATTGCAGCGGCTGCCAAAGAATTGTAGCTGTTTGCTTTTCGGTTGATATTATCGCCGATCACAAAAATGGTAAACATGCATGCCGCCCGCATTACCGATGGCGAGAGGCCAGTAATAAACGCATAAGTCCAAAGCGAAATTACCGAGAGGATCACAAAAAATAGTTTGCCGGATTTTTGTTTTCGAAGTTGACCAAACAAAAGTGTAATGATCCAGAAAACAATTCCAACATGAAGTCCGGAAACCGCTAAAATGTGCATGGCGCCGGCATTCGAGAAAATACGTTTGGTTTCCGGATCGAGTTCGCGTTTATAACCCAGCGTTAAAGCCGATAAAATTTCGAATTCGTTTTTTCCCAAGTGCTGATTTTCGTATATCAAAAGAAGTTTTTCTCGAAACTGTTCTGCTTCGACCACGAACGAAAACCTGGCTGCTATTTCTGTTTTTTCCCAGGTGCTTGAGTTGAGGTAAACCTGCCGGTAAATTCTTTTTTGTCTGAGGTATTTTTTATAATCGAATTCGTAAGGATTACCGTAATTTTTAATGGCTTGCGGAGTTGTTGAAAAAAGTATATTATCGCCTGCCGAGAGTTGTTTTACTGCTTCGGTTTTTGCGAAATAAACAAGCAACTTTTCTTTGTGTGAAATTATTTCATTTTCTTTTTTTACGGATGAAATTTCAAGAATTGATTTAAATGAATTATTCTTTTCTTGCGGTTTTTCAAGCACTGTGGCCACAAAAGTTCCATCCGAAATAGAAAGTGGTTTTTGATTATAAGTTTCGAAGCTTAAAAATCCGATCGAAAAAAAGAGGAGATGAAGAACAACTCCAAAAAGTGTGGTACGCCGATAGTTGAATTGTCGGTTGATCAGTGTTGTTAAAGCAAAGAAAAGCAGTGCAATTCCAACCAGAAAATAAATGGGAAGATCGAGAAAAGCACCTGTTAAAATGCCAAAAGCCAACGCAGTGGTTGGCCGAAGAAAGGGAATTTTTTGAACCGTATTTTCCAATTTTCGTGCTTGAAAGTTGTTTGTTCAAACGCAAAAGTCGGAAAAAGGGTTACATTATTTTGCCGGAACTTTTATTCGATAATGCGGACGAACTTTGCCGGTTGCAATGGCATTTAATTTGCTTTTTAGTAATCTTTTACGGAGCGGTGCCAGGTAATCGATAAATAGTATACCTTCCAAATGGTCGTATTCGTGCTGAATTACACGGCCTGCAAAACCTTTATAAACCTCGTCGTGTTCCACAAAATTTTCATCGAAATATTTTATGCGGACTTCGTTTTTACGTGACACATCTTCTCTGATTTCGGGTAAACTCAAGCAACCTTCGTTCATTACCCACTCTTCACCTGAGGTCTCAATAATTTCGGGATTAATAAAAACCTTTTTAAATCCTTCGAGTTCGGGTTCTTCGTCGGCACCCGAACTGGCATCGATTACAAATAAACGAATCGACAAACCTACTTGCGGCGCTGCAAGTCCAACTCCATCAGAATAATACATGGTTTCCCACATGTTTTCAATGATCTCGCTCAATTTCGGATCATCCTTATCAATCTCTTTTGCTTTTTTTCTTAATAGCGTATCGCCATAAACCGTAACCGGATATTTCATTATTAAATCTTTAGAATCAGGAATAAAGACATAAAAAATAAAGATCAATCTTATCTTTTTTTGTCTGAATTCTGCATCTTTCTTTTCTTTATTTTTAAAACTTATTTCTTTTCTGCTCCAAATAACCTTGTAAAATTATGGTCGCGCTTATGGCATCAACCATTGCTTTATCCTGCCTTTTTTTCTTTTTTAATCCTCCGTCAATCATGGTTTGAAATGCAATTTTTGAAGTAAAACGTTCATCAAAAATCTCGAGTTTCAAATCAGGATATATTTTTTGAAATCTTTTCAAAAACGGATTGATATATCTAACAGATTCAGAAGCCTCGTTGTTCATTTGTTTTGGATATCCAACAACCACCGCTTCAATATCTTCTTTTTGAAAATAGTCTTTTAAAAAATCCCAAATGGTATGAGTGGGAACAGTTGTTAACCGGCTGGCAATAATTTGTTCCGGATCGGTGACAGCCAAACCAACTCTTTTCTTTCCGTAATCAATCGATAATATTCTTCCCATTCGAGTTTGTACTAAGCGTTGCAAAAATAGATAGAAATCGCTTAAAAAAAAAGAGTGTCATAAGGCTTTGAATATAAGTATTTTGTGGTTTTGAGTGTCTCGCGATAAATATTTTGGCACAGCCTTTGTTTATTTTCGGGCATTACCGGTTTTTAAAAAGGCGCCAAAAGAGCATTCGAAAATTGTTGAAACTAAAAAACAAGAAGTCATGAGAATTAAAGGAATCAGACTGCTTGCTACGATGATCACTCTGGCGGCAGTTACTACAATAACAGCATTTTCAGCATCAGCACAACGTCGTACAACCAGCAGAGAAACACGTAGTTCGGCGGTTAAAAAAAGCGATGAAAGCAGAAAACGGACCGTTCAGCAAAAAAGTACTTTTAAAGATTACAATAAAGTTAAACGAACTCCAAAAAACAATTCGGTAGCAAAAAACCGAAGCGTTCAACGTCAGTCGGCACCGGCAGTAAATAAAAATCAAAGCCGGAGTAGTAGAAATCAACCTGCAATCCGAAGTTCTGCTTCAAATCAAAACAGCAGTTCACGAAAAAAGATGGCTCCGCAAAGCCGCGATAACTTCAAAAAGAATTCGAATTACAGAAGCGACAGAAATATAGCTTCCAATTCGGAAAGATCTCGCCAGCAAGCCACTCGCAGCCGCGGAAAAACAACTGCAAATAAAAGCGTAAATTCAAGCGACAGAAGAAAAACTTCGTTTTCAGGAGTGACTTCGCGAAGAAAAACTTCGACAACTTCCAATAACAGAACCAAATACCGTTTGGACAACAACGACCGACGATATACACCAAATAACAATTACAGGGGAAGCAGTAAAACATGGAAAAATAATTACCGACCTAAAAGAATGAATTACAATCATAATCCGTATAAGTTTTACAAAACGTACAATTATAACACATACAAACATTGGGATCGTGGTTGGGAACATTATCGCTGGAGCCACAATAGCTGGAGAGATTATTACAGCGGTTATCACCCATATTCTTATTGCTACCATAAATACTATTATCATCATAACTTTTTCGGTCATGTAATCCGGAGATTTGTGTTTGAACCTCAGGTTTTTGTTCGCAATCATATTCGCTATTACAACTACGATGGCCATTTTTTCAGGTACTATAATGGAGTAGGTTATGTGTTGGTTGACATTCCTTTTGGCGTGGCATTCGATTACCTGCCATACGATTACGAAGAAGTTTACATTAATGGTTATTTGTATTTCAGAGTAGGGAATTTATTTTTCGAACATACAAATCTGGGATTTCAGTTGGTACATTATCCCGAAAGGTATTACGCATACAACAACGATTACCGAAACGAAGGATATTATTTCGAATAAATTTTACTCAAAATAAAAATAAGCTATTTAGAAGGACTGCATGAAGCAGTCTTTTTTTTTAGCTGAACCATTCATCGGATATTATGTTAAAATTTTAAATTTAACATGTTATTGAATTAGTTTTTTTATAAAAATAAAAGACCTATTTTAGCGTAAACAATCACCAAATTAAAACTATAAATGGCCTCAAAATTAAAACGCGATCAACTACCAAAAGATAAGGCAATTAACTGGAGGAAAAATTTCAAAGAAGAAGAAAAACTAACTTTTAATTTGAAAGTCCCACAAATTGTACTTCAGAAAGAAACCTATAAAATATTGGCTGGAGAGAACGAAAACAGGGTGCGTATTTACCTGGGACTGGAATCCGAGAAAAAGGATGGAAAACACGAATTGTGCGCCTTTGCGGTATCCTCGTTTTTATTGGGAAGTGGTGATGTTTATGTAGATTATGAAACTCCGGTATATAAGTTGACCAAGAAGAACGAAGATTTTTCGCAAAGTACAAACGAAGTTATCGAAAGTATAAGGCGATACAGAAGTTGGCGCGCAGGTGAAATTGATCCAACCGCCGAAGGAGCCAATTTCAGACAATACATATACCCCAATGCTTATTTACTAACAAAATTTGAGTTACACGAGATTT
>JBNKOT010000238.1:0-4894 GCA_050294855.1 Draconibacterium sp.
CTCCTTTTTCGGAAGATATGCAGGAAACGAAAATAGAAAAGAATGCCTGCTGTTCCCAATCCCACCAGATATCCTAACCAAATTCCCTGAGGTCCGATTTCGAAAACAAAAGACAAAACATAACTGGTTGGAATTCCGATAAGCAAGTAGGCGAAAAAAGCAAAAAACATGGGTAATTTCACATCTTCCATACCACGCAAAGTACTGAGCATTATTACCTGCAAACCATCGAATACCTGAAAAATTGCCGCAATTATGAGCAGACCTGAAGCAATGGAAATTACCTGTGGATCGACGGTAAACATCAGTGGTAAATAATTTCTTGCGACAATAAAAACCAGCCCCATAAAAAGCATAAAAGCAAGCACTAAATGAGTGGAAGCCGATGCCGCCATTTTTAAAGCGTGGTAATTTTTTATTCCCATTTGATGGCTCACCCTGATTGTATTTGCCTGCGAAACACCCAAAGAAATCATATAAGTAAACGATGCCATTCCGAGTGCTACCTGGTGCGCTGCTAGCGGAATTTCGCCAAGCCAGCCCATCATAATTGCACCAATTCCAAATGCAATTACTTCCACAATAATCTGAAAACCAATTGGAATGCCAAGTTTTAATACCGAAATTATTTTATCTAAACTAAAATTCTTCGTGTATGCATCTGAAAAGTAAGTTTTTATTTTTGGGATTTTCAGAATGTAAATCACAAATAAAAGAAGCATAAAAATGCGCGAAACCAACGTTCCGATTCCGGCGCCAACCAGACCCATTTCAGCAAATCCAAGTTTCCCGAAAATCAGAATGTAGTTTACCATTACATTTACCAGGTTGGCCGACAAGGTAATTTGCATTGCCATTTTTGTATTACCAATTCCTTCGAAAAATTGTTTTAACGAAAAAAACAGCATAAACGGAAGATAGGAAAGACAAAGCAGCAAAAAATATGGCTGTGCATGTTTTAATACATCGTCAGGTTGCCCGAGCATGGGAAGTGTAAAATAGATCCCAAACATAATTGCCATTAAAACAACTGCGGCTGCAAAATGAGTAAAAACCCCGTTTTTTAAGAGCAAAGCAACTTCATCGAATTTACCTTTACTGAATGCATTTCCTATCAGCGGAGTTAATCCGTAGGTGATTCCCATTCCAAAATACATCCCGATCATAAAAACATTATTGGCAAACGAAGCCGCCGCCAATTCGGTGGTACCAACGTGTCCAACCATCATGTTATCAACCAAATGAACAGTTACCTGCCCCACTTGCGATAAAACAACAGGAAAAGCCAAACTTAAATTTCGTTTGTAATATGGTATGTATTCCGCTACTTTCAAGAAGCGGCAAAGATAAGCGACTTATAAAGAAAACCAATAACTCAGCTTGATCATAAAAGCATTATCTGCCTTTATTTTTGACAATCCTTTTAAACTGTTGAAAATAGAAGGATCGTGCTGATCTACGTATTGTGAACGGTTGTTGGTCCATACAAAATAAACTGTCGATCCGGTTTTGTATTCCCAACGAGCTACAAAATTCGAACGAAACTCCTGAAAATTAAAATTAAAGTCGTAATCGTTAAAATTGTGATATACATTGTTTGCATCATCTACCAATTTCAAATTTTCATTTGTGCTAAGAACCGAATAGCGATCACCTAAATCCTTTGCTTTTGAATCTTCTACTTTGCGATAATCGATGTATTTTCCGGTTGAAACGTACGGACTTCCATAATATTGAAGTGACAATTCGGGCGTGATAAAAAATTCGGCACGAAGCGTAGTATAAAACGTTTGTCGGTCGATTTGCCCCACAACATATTCTTTTGTATTATTAATTGTTTTTTGTTTTACGTACTGAGCGTTGTTGTTTTCCTGAGAAAATCCCGATTCTGAAGCAAGCGAAAGACGTTTGTTGATCATCCATTTCGCCGAAAAACTGAGGTCGGTACCTTTTGTAATTTTATCGACCGATTTCATATAATCAACACCTGCCGAAAAGAACAAATCTCTTCCGGTATCGGACGACAAAGAAATTCCAGCACGTGTACTGTTGTCGATTCGCAAAGCAGGTCCACCTCGCAATTGGCGCGTATCGATTTTTCTAAAGGTTTGATTGCTGCTTAAAACAACTCTCCAATAATTGGTAAAACGAAACAAAGCCATCGAACTTAATCTATCGGAAAGATTTTCGCCTCCGTAACTCCACTGATGAATTTGTGTTGCACCCACCAAATAATTCAACAAAATTCCTTTTTGCTTATTTACCTGGTATAAAAGCGTAAAATTTTCGTCGATGTAATCTGCCTGACGCATATAACCCACATCGTTTAAATCGATGCCCGGCGAACGCCATTCCAGTTCTCCTAATACATGAAATTTACCGCTGCGTTTTCCGCCGCTAATTTCACCTCCCCAACCATCGAGATTGGTCAAAGTGCTATCAAACGCCAAATGTTCGGCATCTTCGCGATGATAGTAATGTCTCGGATTTCGTTGTAAAAGAGATATTGCTTCCTCGCTTCCGTTAATGGTAGAATAAAAACTTTTAGCCGCTACATAATATTTACGGTTTTGCCAATTGTGTTCAAAATCTAATCCACCCACCAATGAATTATCGGGTAAAAACTCCAGTTGTTCGTCTTTTATATTTCTGAAAGTAGAAGTAAAAATACCGCCCAAAACGGTGCTTCCTTCATTAAAATCTTTTTTAACCCGAGCTATGGAATAATTTGTAAAGGGTTCAACAGCCTGAGCATTTTTCAAATCTCCTGAATAAATCATTGCTTCTTCGCGGGCAGTCATACTATTAACAAATCCAACCGATAAACCTTTTTTACTTTTCCCGGTTAATTTCAAAGCATTAATGATGGTCGTATTATCCGGCATCGAATACGTTTCATCTTCTCCAACCTTGGGAGTGTCGCTTGGCGCGTGGCCAATTCGCCGCGAATAAAAAACCCGATCTCTGCCCGAATTGTATTCTAATATACTATTACCCTCCAAAAAGAAGGGCCTTTTTTCCTCGTAAAAAGTTTCGTATGAAGTAAGATTTAATTCCGATGGATCGGCTTCAACCTGACCAAAATCGGGATTGAAAGTATAATCTAAAGTAAAATCAGACGATACTCCGATCTTGCCGTCGAGCCCAAAACCGAAATTTTGTTTATCGGTTGATTCAGGAATATATTTGGCCTTTGCATAAGGCATCACTTCAAAATTTCGTTTATAAGGGATATCTTTTATTCCACGTAATTCGCCAAAAATATATACCATTGCAGGCGCATCGATCGGAATTAATTTCCATTGACTCTCTTCGCTGGCACGGTTTAACCAACGCCAGATGTGCATTCCCCAAACATGTTCTTCTTTATTGGCAAAACGCAGTTGAGTAAACGGCACACGCATTTCGGCATACCAGGCCGAATCTCCAATCGATGATTTGCCGTCCCATACAGCATTCCAATTAAAATCCCAGCCATATTCGCCCAAATGCATTAAATCTACTTTTTGTCCTGCAGCAGTAACATTAAACTCAAAAGCCGTTTGTTTATCGAGGTATGAATCGAGTGCAATACCAGCCATGTCGCCCTGGTTATCATCTCGTCTGCCAAGAATCACATCCATTTTATCGGGTTCGTTGTCGTGACAAATAAGTGCAAAGTATAAGTACTTGTCGTCGTAAAGGATTTTAAACTCTGTTTCTTGAGAAGGAGCTTGGGCTTGATGGGGCTGCTGTTGAACAAAATCTCCACCCCAAATACCAATAGTTTGCCAACATTCGTCATCCAGTTTCCCGTCGATTTTTGGCACCAGTTCGGTACGGGTTGCATAATAAACTCTTTTGTCACTGGCATGGACATTCACAAGAGAATCATCGGATAGTGTGTATTTTAGATCCTGAGCGGATGAATAACCTGATATAAGAATACCTAATAATATCAGGAAATGGAGTTTGCGAATCATATACATTTTTTTAACAGCACACCAAAAGTAGTTTTTTCTGTTGAACAAAAAAATTTTTTTAAACCTTCATCTTTCTTTTGAATGAAAATCTAAAATATTCAAAATTTACTACTCTGATTCATTCAACAATTAACACATTTTACATTTATTAACATTTTTTCATTTGATGAATCCTTCACAAAAGGTAATTTCAACCGCCATCAAAAAAAGCATTTAAACATTTTGTGGCTTTTGAGGTTGTTGTATTTTGAAAAATCTAAAGAACTAATTTTTGATTATAGCTTTTAAGTATGAATCAAATTAAAAAAATTTTAATCGCTAACCGGGGTGAAATAGCGATACGCATTATGCGGACCTGCCGGGAAATTGACATCGACACGGTTGCCGTTTATTCTGAAGCCGACCGAACATCGATGCATGTACGTTACGCACACGAAGCTTATTATATTGGAAAAGCTCCATCTAGCGAAAGTTATTTGAATGGCGATAAAATTATTGAAGTTGCAAAAAAATGCGGAGCCGATGCAATTCATCCGGGTTATGGTTTTTTATCTGAAAATGCTGAATTTGCACGAAAGTGCACAAAAGCAGGAATAACATTTATAGGACCTACTCCTGAAATAATTATTCAGATGGGCGACAAAATTCAGGCACGCGAAGCCATGTTAAAAGCAAATATTCCTGTGGTTCCCGGAACCGAAGGTGCCATCAAAGATGAAAAAGAAGTACTGGCAGTAATCGACGAGATTGGACTACCGATAATGATTAAAGCTTCTGCCGGCGGCGGCGGTAAAGGAATGCGTCTGATTAAAGAAAAATCGGAGGTAGTTTCTGCCGTCCGTGCTGCACGTTCCGAGGCACTTTCTGCTTTTGGCGACGATGCTGTTTATATCGAAAAATACATTACTTCTCCACATCATATCGAATTTCAG
>JBNKOT010000239.1:0-5259 GCA_050294855.1 Draconibacterium sp.
GATCCCGGACATCAATCTGTGCCAGCTGTTTGGCAAGACCTGTCGTTTGAACAGGTGCAGGACAGTTTGTACGCTTATACCAAAAACGTGATTGACGCCATGGATAAAGCCGGCGTTTTACCCGACATGGTTCAGGTGGGAAACGAAATAAACAACGGCATGATTTGGCCTTTCGGGAAATTGTGGATAGAAGCAGGTGTAACCAACTGGGACGAACTTTCGAAAATATTGCAGGCAGGTATCAGGGGAGTTAAAGAGGCCGAAAAAGGAGCCACGATCCCGATTATGATTCACGCAGCAACCGGCGGCGATGTGGATGCTTCATACCGTTTTTATAAAAACATTATTGATCGCGGAGTTCAATTTGATGTGATCGGACTAAGTTATTATCCTTGGTGGCACGGTACTTTTATCGAGTTGGAATCGAATATTCTGTTCCTCTCGCAACAATTCACACAAGATTTTTCGATTGTTGAAACAGCATATTATGCAAATAACTGGTACCCCGAACCGGAAGAATGGGTGTTGAGTGTTCAACCTTTTCCGCCAACTGAAGAAGGCCAGTACTATTTTTTGCTTCAGCTGGCAACAATCATCAAACGGTATCCGCGGGTAAAAACTATTTTCTATTGGAAACCCGATGGAATGGAGGTTCAAAATTCAAAAGTTCCTTACCTCGGACGAAGTCTTTTTGACAAAGATGGAAATGCATTAAAAGGAATTACTGCGTGGAAAGTTGCTGGTAATTAAGCAGATTAAATTTTGAACAGGAATTTCAATAAAATTGAAAGCGACTCAATCATTATTTTTTGATGCCTAAAATTTTCTTTTTCTCTTTTTTTGTCATTTCCAGACTGCGAACCGAATTTGGATGAATCACCAAATATTCTTTCGCCTGATTTACAATTTCAACTTTATTTTCGCTCACCAAAAATTGTGGAATAATAAAACGCAATTCGTCGGAACTCAAACTGTTTTGAAAAATGAGTAAAACAATATCGCTTGCACCGGCAACAACTTCGCCCAACAATTCGCCGGCATAAATTTTTTGGTTCAATTCGAAATTATTCGCTTTTACATTCCGGTAGCAAATTAGTGTCCCGTCGGGTTGCAAAAGTGTAATCGAATTCGTCCAGGTGTGGTACCAAAACATCGATTCTCCTTGTTTTGCAGCTCCAGCAATTTCAACTACTGTTCCTTGTCGGCTGGCATATATTTTATCGCCACCATTTGCATAAAAGCCAACGGCAACCCACGATTTCAATTTTTCAGTTCCCCAAAAACCATCGATATTTTCTACTTCTTTTGCACGAACTTTTTTACCTGGCTGAAATGGTATTAAATACGGAAAATCGAGATTTACAATTGTTGCAGGATTCGAGCGATACGATTTCATCTGGTAATTAAAGCGCGGAACATCGGCATCTAAATCACGTTGCAAAGTAAACAGACTATTAAATCCAGGATCGAGTTTTTTAATGTAAGGAAGCGTTTCGTTAAAAGAAGTGTTTTCGAGGTCTGCAAAATCGATGTTTAAAAAAATGGGAGTTTGCGCATTGTTATTGGCCGTAAACACACAATCGCCAACACCATTATAATCTGCACGAACATCAACCAGCTGTGCATTAACACTTCCCAAAATCAGTATAAAAAATATAAGAACAAAAAGTTTATTCATGCTTTCATTTTTTTAGGAAATAGTTCTTGTCTATTCCAATTCAAAAATAGGAATAAACTTGTGTATCCCCTATTTTTTGATTTATATTGAAAAATGTATTCGAAGGAGGAAAAGAAAAAGCTGACCATCGACTTTTGGGAGTTATTTAAACGACGTTGTGCCGTTCATCCCGAATTACGATTGAGGAAAAAGAAATTTATTCTGCACCGGACCAAAATCAAAGGTGTGGCCTTACGTTTTGACATCGGAAGAAAAGATGCGAAAGTAATTCTGGAATTACACAACCGCAGCGAAAGAATTCGTTTAAAGGCTTTTGAAGTTTTGGAGCGTTATAAAATTGTAATCGAAGAGGGCTTTGAAAACGGATTAACCTGGGAGTTTTATTACGAGCGCCCCGACAGTGGGCAGGAAGTTGCCAGAATTTACACCACATTAGAAAACGTTGATTTTCACCGACAAAATCAATGGCCAGATATTTATAATTTTTTTATTGAGAACATGATTCAACTGGAAGAAAATTTTATGAATGTTAGAGAAGTGTTGGAAGCTGAGTTGCAAGGCGAATAACAATAAATCCATGATTCACTACACGAATTAGAATCACATTAAGTATAAAACACTCCGGGTGCGTCGATTTCTAAACCACCGATTTATATTAAAACTGGAAATAAATAAAAGGCTGCATTTCGGAAGAAATACTTTGATAAACAAAAATAACAACCGCGGCAGCAATTACTGCTTTTAACCAAAGTGGAGTTCCGATAAACCAGTTTTGAATTTTATCTTTCCAGGCAGTACTTAACCAATGTGTAAAAAATCCAAACAACATCACCAGAAAAACCCATTTATAGGCGATCAACACTTCCGGAATCATGGTAAATTTAAAATCGGTGCTAATCTGGTGCAACATTCCACGAACTACTTCCATCGATTCGGAACGAAAAAATACACGTGTAAAAGTGATAAAACTGAAGGTAATCGCAATTTTCCAGATGTTAACAACCCAGTTGTTTTTACTTTCCCAGGGACTAATTTTTCGCCAGAATTTGTAAATCACCAAACCAAGGCCGTTTAATCCACCCCAAATAATAAATTGCCACGATGCACCGTGCCACAATCCACCCAAAAGCATGGTCAGCATTAAATTGATATTCGTGTCGACACTTCGTTTTAATCCCGGGAAAAAACGCACAGCGATGGCAAACAAAATCACTGCTCCTGCAAAAATCGGAACCAAAATTATTTTGCCTGCCAATAAAACAATAATGGCCAGAATTATTCCCAAACTAATATAACTAAACACTGAGCCACTGCGGTTTCCACCAATTGGGATGTACAAATAATCTTTTAACCACGACGACAAAGACATGTGCCAGCGTTTCCAGAAATCGCCCACATTTTTTGCTTTGTATGGTGAATTAAAATTTTGCGGCAAACGAAATCCCATTAATAGTGCCACTCCGATTGCCATGTCGGTGTAGCCCGAAAAATCGACATAAACCTGCAAAGAATAACCAAAAAGTGCTGCCAGATTTTCGAAACCCGAATAGGTAATCGGATCGGAAAAAACCCGATCCACAAAATTTACAGCAATATAATCGCCAATGAATATTTTTTTGATGAGCCCCTTTAAAATCATAAAAATTGCCCAGCCAAATTCCACTTTTGTGAGGTGATAATCTTCGTAAATCTGTTTAACAAAGCCCGAAGCACGTACAATTGGTCCGGCTACCAGTTGCGGAAAAAAAGACACATAAAAACCAAAATCGATTAAATTATTTACCGGTTTTGTTTCGCCACGATAAACATCGACAGAATAACTGATGGTTTGAAAAGTAAAAAACGAAATTCCAACCGGAAGCAAAATCTGATTCACATTAAAATGTGTGCCGGCAGTTTCGTTGGCCCAAATTGCCAGGTGGTTAATCACATCCATGTTTGTGCCAAACAAAACGTTAAAACTGTCGATAAAAAAATACGAATATTTAAAGTACGCCAACACCGTTAAATTCACGATTACACTCAGCGCCACCAGTATTTTTTTAACAATTTCGTTTTTCGAATTGTAAATACTTTTGCCAATAAAAAAGTCGACTAGCGTGCTAAAAAGCAGAATAAAAAAGAAAAAACCGCTCGATTTATAATAGAAAAACAAACTCGCAAGAAATAAATATCCGGCTCTGATACTTCGGTTCTTTTTTTTGTAAACCACCGAAAAACCGATCATTACAAGGGCAAAAAATGCCCAGAAAAAGAATCGGGTAAAAATTAATGGAGCCGTTTTGTCGTAAACAAAAATGTTACGTAAAATCTCGCCGATATTTATTTGTTGAAAAATTTCCAAACTCTACTTCTTAATTAAGTTAATCTTTTTTTGTGTTATCATTTCGATCCTGGGGGACAAAGGTGAGCAATCCGTTTAATTCAGCAGATTTCTCTCCGCCCACTGACGAATCGAATAGAAAATTATTGGTCAGTGATTTTTCATGCTGAACATAATCCTCAAATCCTTGCAAAAGCGCATTAAAAAAAAGATCGCCCAAGGTTAAATATCCCTCGCGGGTAAAATGAATTTTATCGTGTTGCGCCAATCTGTTTTTCTCCCACAAAACGATGGAATTTAATCCGCCCATCACCGAAAACATATCCCAAACACCGGCATCGTATTTTTTGGCCATTTTAAACATACTTTGTCGCACCTTCTCGCCATTTTTGTTCACATAACGACGATACAAATAACTGTCGTTGTTAGTGGTGAAAATGATAGCTGTTTCGGGCGCTGCCTTTCTGATTTTTGTAATCAGTTCGCCATAATTGGCTTCAAATTTCGAGGTCGAAAAACGGGTACCGTACGCATCGTTAATCCCCAAACCAAGAATCACCAAATCGGGTTTTAATTCTGCAAGCTGCTCTTTAAGAAGCTGGCAACGCAAAAAAGCAGGAACATGTGCGCCATTCACACCAATACTGTGGTACATAAAACCATTTGGAGCACTTTGAGTTGTTATTCCAAACAAGGTAAAAGTACCCGATTTGTTCGATTCTTTCTGTATGGTGATCTTTAAACTATCTACATGTTGATTGAGTTCGATTTCGAAATAATCGGCAATTTTTGTCGACTTTTTTAAAACCGTTGAATCAACCGTTATCGAATAATTTACTCCACTTGTTTCGTAAAAAACACGCAGTTTATTAAAACTGTAATCGATTGTATTTTCATCTTCGAGTAAAATGGTGAGTTCGGCTTTTGGCCCCGAAGTAGTGGCCGAAATTCCACCAACACCCAGGTTTCCGGTTTTACGGCGCTCGATATTTCTGGTACTTTGCCACGGACCGTTGTATCTGATGTAATATCCGAATGGCGAATTGGTTCTTGAAATCCGGTAAGGAAACATAAATCCCCAGCCTGCATTCATTTCGCCATTTATGGTTTGCAAACGCGAACGGATCTGCCCCGAAAAAGTTCCGGCCTGAATGTGTGAACCGCCAATTTGAACCACATTAATTTTCCCTTCTCCGGTGCTTATTAATTTTTCGAGTTTATCGTAAAACCGTGTTGAATATTTGTCGTGCCCGAAATT
>JBNKOT010000240.1:0-1623 GCA_050294855.1 Draconibacterium sp.
TGATCGTGCTTTTTGAAGCAAGTTTTGCAACAACTCTCATTCCTTCTATCACAATTTTCGCACTCCTTGTTTATAATTTTAGCCACAATAACGTCTTTTAAATCAGATAAATAATATAATTTATTTTAATGCTAACTTACGTAAATCATCTGTAGCTAACATAGTAAAATTATACTGTTTTAGAAAATTTTTTGATCAAGAAAATTTGAATAGAAATACTGATGCAATTCAGTTGTTTATTGTTTTGTAGATTTTTTGTTGAAGATAATATTTGATTCAATATATGAGAACATAAGTTCGCCAAATTATTGATGTTGAAGTCGATGAATTTATCAATGTAAAATATTAACTAACTATTTTCAAAGCTTGTTCTTTTACTCGGTTAATTATTTTGTTAAATAAATTCTGTTTTTGAATTTCGATGAAAACAAGGCAATTAATTCACGAAATGTATGAGTGAAAAAAGTGGTGCATTTATTATCGTTTTACGAGGCAGGCAATATATTTTTCAAGATTAATTTTATAGTCTGCAAAAAAAAGTGAATTTTTGAAGCCGTTTTCAAAATGTACTTTGTTTCAATCAGTATTGAGATACAGTACGTTTTGTTTTACTACTAACAATGTAAAATTGATTGATGAGTAAATTTTTAAGATCGATAAGCTGCCTTTTTTTTGTCGTTTTGTTTGTTAACGCTTCTGCGCAGCAGGACTTCGACAAAAGCAAGTTACGGTTTAATTTAGACGAAGATAAAACCTCTTTTATTGGTATGGAAATGGTCAACCAGGTTTGGGCTCGATACATTTGGAATAATCCTGATAAATATGGTGTGGAACAATATGGCGATATCGATCTTGCATTACGCCGAAGCCGTTTAACGCTGTATGCCGCTTTAATGGATAAAGTGTTGGTATATACTGAGTTCGGATACGACGAAGAAACGTATCGCTCCGAGAGAAATCAGGGAGTGAATTTGTACAATGCTCAGCTTGAATTTGTTGTTAAAAAAGAAAAAATACACATTGGTTTGGGGTTAAATTCGTGGAATGGAGTTTCGCGATACAATAACAGCAACGTTGCCGAATTCTTGGTTGTTGATCAGCCCGGATTTGCTTACCCTGTGGAGGGAACTTTCGATCAGTTTGGCCGGCAACTGGGAATTTACGCCAAAGGAACCTTAAACAAATTGCAATATCGTATTTCGGTGGTAAAACCTTTCGAAACCGGAATCGACTCTATTTCAACGCCGGTTACACTCGAAAAAATAAACGAAAATTTTGCACTAAAAGGCTATTTTAGTTGGCAGTTTTTCGATAAAGAAAATACGATGTTTCCCGAACTAACGATGAATAATTTGGGACGAGCAAAATTACTGAATGTTGGAGTTGGCTTTTATTACCATCCCGAAGCGATGCTGGTAAAATCGGAAAAAGATGTTTCAACGGTCGATCCATTTATTGTTGCCTGGTTGCTTTCGCGTGGCCAGGGCGATTTAATTCCCCAATTTGCCGATTATTATCCTTCGAGAATCAGTGATGTCTTTTTAACAGCAGCTGATGTTTTTCTCGATATACCAACTAAACGAAATGGAGCCATAACTTCTTATTTAGGGTATTACTATTATT
>JBNKOT010000241.1:0-4387 GCA_050294855.1 Draconibacterium sp.
TCATTCACCATTTCATCTGTGATATTCCCTGTACTCCAGCATCCAAAACCAATTGCCCAAAAGTGTTGACCCCAATATTTCTTCCCTAATTCAGGAAATTCTTGTTGAAGCTTGCGTGAACTTCTACCCTTTAACCTTTTAACAAGATTACTTAGCGATTGTGACGGACGATAGCTTAAATGCATATGAACATGATCTTTGGATACAACACCTTTCAAAATTACTACATCTTCAGCCTCACAAATTTGAATCAGGATCGTTCGGCATCTGACTTGAATATCTCCCTGAAGAACTGAATAACGATATTTCGTTGACCATACAATATGAACTGTTAAATTTGATAATGTATGCCCATTTGATCTTTGATAATTTGGCATAACTCAAAGATAAGATTTTTAGAAGCTAAAGCGAGATGCACTAAAGTGCATAGTTTTAACTATTCTTGTGACCAATAAATTGCGCAGGAGCGGAAAATCTGAAAGTTAATTTCTCTTATTTATATAGTGCGAACAAGGTCGCTCCCCGCTTTTATTACACCAATCAATACAATGGCAATGCCAGTCAATCAACATGGACTGAAATAAGCTTTTCGTTTGAGAAAAACAAAGATCAGTGGTATTCGAGCGAGGATTATCTTATTGAAAATCCGGGAGATGCAATTTATTTTGCATCACTTCATGCGATGCCATTCATATCAAAAAAATCCTTTTTGGCTGCGGCGAGTTGTATTCGCCGTTTTTTGTTGCGATCGAAAATCGCATCACCCAATCTCATTCTACCAATTTCATTTCATCCAACAAATAACCGGCACCGGCAAATTTGTCGATCAGAAAAAGTGCATAGCGAATATCAAGTGAAATGTTTCGGCAAACTTCGGGGTCGAACATAATATCGCTCATGGTTCCTTCCCAGCAACGATCAAAGTTCACTCCAATTAACTCGCCGTTTCCATTCACAACCGGGCTACCCGAATTTCCGCCGGTTGTATGATTCGAGGCCGTAAAACAAACCGGGACTTCGCCATTTACAGCATATCTGCCAAAATCTTTGTTGTTGTAAATTTCCTTTAAACGATCCGGCACATCGTAATCATAAATCTCAGGATTGTCTTTTTCCATAATTCCTTTTAAAGTGGTAAAATGTTTATAAGCCACACCGTCTTGTGGATTATAACCTTCCACTTTTCCGTAGGTCACCCGCAAAGTAAGGTTGGCATCGGGATAAAAAGCCTGCCCGCTTTTCATCTCCATAATTCCGGCCATATAAACTTTTAATCCTTCAGTAATTTTCTCGGTCGTAACTTTTAAAACTAGTGCAATGTCCATCGAGTTTTTCAGGTAAAAACTATTGTATAAACTCACCATCGGATCCTTTCTGAGTTTCAACAATTTTTTGTCGGAGCCATTTTCAAGAAGTTTTTGAAGCTGATCAAAATCGGATAAAATTGATTTCCGGTATATTTTTTCGACCAATTTTGAATGATCAGTTTTGCTCATCAATTCAACAAAATCAACCGGTAAAAATCCATTTTCAACATCGAGCGCTAACATTGGCAACAAAGTTTTAAAAAGCTTTTCGTCGGTACTTTGATTAAAATCTTTTTGAAAACTTTTCAATCCGGCAGCCATCGATTTTCGCAACGATGCCACCCGATCTGTTTGTTTATTATCGATATTATTGATAATGGCATTGGCCTGTGCCGCCAAACGAAACAGTTCAATACCACGAAAAACAATTTCGGTATAATAATCGGATGCCCGAATGTATTTTTCATACATTTCGTAATTGTTTTTAAAATCGTCGAACACGGGTTTATATTCCGAATCCCAGGTTCCGTTCTTTTCTGCCCAGGCTTTGAAATCGGCTTCAAAAGCCAGTTTTTTATTCACGGCATCTAAACGTTTTAATCCTTTAATTTCGCCTTGCCATTTTTTCCACGAATTGCTGATACTTGCGTATTTTGCCGAATACTGAATCCGAACTTTAGCATCGGCTTCAATGTCGGCGCCAATAATTTCGAGTTTTTTATCGCGAATTTTAATCCGGTCCGGATCGCGTTGATTCATTGTGATAGCTACGTCCTGCGAAGGCCAGTATTGCATGGTTCTACCCGGGTATCCAAAAACCATAGTAAAATCTTCGGGTTGTACTCCTTTCATCGAAATGGGAAAAAACTTTTTTGGTGTATACGGAACATTGTCGGGCGAGTATTTTGCAGGCTCGTTGTTTTTATCGGCATAAACACGAAAAAGCGAAAAATCGCCGGTATGACGGGGCCACATCCAGTTGTCGGTGTCGCCACCAAACTTACCGATTGCCGACGGCGGAGCTCCTACCAAACGTATATCGGTGTACACTTTATAAACATACAAAAAATACTGATTGCCATAAAAAAGCGGTTTAATCTGCGCCCTGAATTTCCCTTCTTTTGTGGCTTCTTTCCGAATTTTTGCGCTGTTCGCGTCTATCTTATTCTTCTTTTCATCTCCAGAAAGATTTTCGGTTCCTTCAAAAACTTTTTCCGAAACATCTTCCATATATTCCAAAAAACTCACCGTTAAATTATCGTTGGCCAATTCTTCCAATTTATTCATGGCCCAAAAACCATTGGTCAGATAATCGTGCTCGACCGAACTGTGCGACTGAATCTGACGATATCCGCAATGATGATTGGTAATTAGCAAACCTTCGTTCGAAATGAGTTCTCCGGTACAACCGCCTCCAAAAATCACAACTGCATCTTTCATGCTGGCATTGTTTACATCATAAATATCCTGAGCGCTTAGCCTGAATCCCATTTCTTGCATTTCTGCCAAATTATATTTTTCGAGCAAAATAGGAATCCACATGCCTTCTTTGGCAAACAACTGCGCAAACGAGAAGATAAAAGCAAAGAAAAGAAGTGCTGTCTTTTTCATATTAATAGTTAATTAAATATTACAATCTGTTTTTATGATTTGCAAAAAGAGCAAAAAGAAACGTAGCAAACTATGATATTTTACGCTAGAATAATCTATTTTCTTGGTACAAAATCACTCCTGTCTGGTAAAGATAAAGACTGCAAAATGGATTGCTTCATTTAACAATTTTCGAATCAGAAATAATAAATCAGTAGAAACAACTTACTTTTCGCTCCTACTATTTTTGTGAATTCCAAAAGGTTTTATTTTCTTGCAGGCATCGTAACCCAGAATAAATATCGAAGACCATTTTTGTACATGCCAACTTATCGTTCTATTCTTTTTTTTCTAATTATGAGCTGCGCATTTCGTGCTGAAAGCCAGGTTAATTTCAATGAGATAAATCACACAAAAGTTTATCAGAAAAAGATATTGGAATACCTGCAGACTCAGGAAAAGGAGAAACAAACTTTATTGGAAATTCAACCATCGGTACGCCACAATTCCGACATTGAAGGTTTTCATACCTTAGCGCAGGAATTTTTTGTAAAAGGAGATATCGATAACGTCTGGCAACACTATTTAGCTACAAATCCATCGGACTCGTGGAGCAGCAAAAAAGTTACTTTTGCAATGTTGTTTTCAAAAAAAGAAAAACGGATGATTTATCAAAACGAATATGTGCCGCAGCTCGATACCGGACAAATTGTTTTTCTGAATCTGAAAATTGCAAATGGACTGGCAAACCTGGCGTCGATTTTCGAGTTTATCACCATCGATAAAGACCGGAAAATTATAGAATTTAGTTATGCCGAAGGAACCATAACCAAAGGGAAACAGCAAATTCAATTTTTTGAAACCGATCATGGCGAAACCCAAATTATACATTCCAGCTTCTACAAAAGCGAATCGCTATTACGCGATGTGATTTTATATCCATATTTTCACAGGCACTTAACCAGCCAATTTCACCGAAAGATGAAAAAGCTGTTTCAAACACACGAAAAATCGGGTAAAGCGCTTGAATCGCCAAAATTCGTCCATCCATAGAAAGAACAATATCGCCACTCCAAACTAACTTCTAGAAATAAATTTGACTTTGCAGAATTACTTGTCCTTTTGTGTCGGTCCAAATATTTTGTCCATCAATCCAGTTAAAAATCGGCCGCGAAGAATATTGTAAAGTCCACTTAATATTATGTGCATACATCAACCAATTTATTCCGGCATCGAACTGAAAAGAATTATCATCGAGTTCCTCAAAATCTTTCCAGGTAAATGCCACATAGGGTTGAATTCTGTTTTTCATTCCATTTCCAGGCAACATGTATCCAAATTCACCACGAACAACATGCCCCGTTCCAACTTCCCACTGACTACTTCCGATACCTTGTGGGATGGCAATTTCGGAAGACATTTTTGACACATTCAATGTACTTCCCGACCGTAAATAGCCCGGTCCGAAAAAATAATAGTAATACCCTAAA
>JBNKOT010000242.1:0-10286 GCA_050294855.1 Draconibacterium sp.
GAAAAGCTATGAATTTCACTTATAAATACCGATTTTCTGCGTCATATTTGCTTACCATAGCCCGCTATGCTTTCGCAAACAGTCCTTGAAACTCAATATTTATACGCGATTTGAGCCATTAATTTTATATCGAACTCAGGTAATTAAAGTCTATCCACTGAATGTTGGCAGAAATATGGACAAAATACTTCGGGTATTAAAAGCACTTCGGGTTTCTGATAAATTCTAAGTTGCTTTACCACTCTACTGGAAACCGGGAGAAAAAGCGATTACAAAATAGCAGATTTCTACTTGGCTAAAAAGACTAATCTGTTTTCCAGAGAAAGAAAGAGATGCAAAAAAAAAGGCTTCGGAAAATTCCGAAGCCTTTTTTTTTTATATTTTTTTCTGCTACAAAAATGCCTTACAAGCATCGATTAAAGTTTGAGCATTTGCATTGGTAGCATCCAAAGCTTTTGCTTTTTCAAGAATTTCAACAGCAGCTTTAAATTTAGCTTTTGCCTTATTCACTTCCGCAGTATAAGCAGCATCGTCTGTTTTTAACGAACCTGCATTCACTTTTTTGTTGGCAGCACTCATAATCGCCGCACCTTCTTTGTAAATATCATTTCCATCGCCAACATAAATTTTTGCAAGTGCAGGTGCAATTTTTTTGTCACCAGGAAACATTTCAGCACCGGCTTCCAAAGCAGCTTTATATTCGTCATCCTTTTTCTGTCTTTTTAAAACAGCTGCTTTGTAATATTGAGCAGTTTCACCTTTATATCCACTTTCCACCGATTTTGTAAACAGTGCTACCGCTTTGTCGTCCATTTTTGCCCGATACGCAGTAATTGCGGTATTATAAACCAAAGCTTGTGTGTCTCCATCGGTCGAAGCAGCAATAGCAGCCTCGTAACTTTCAACCGCCAGTGGGTATTTTTTTAGTTTATTGTAACAATGTCCTTTGTATTCATAACATTTGTCAACATTTGCATTTGCAGCAATTGCTTTATCGAAATATGGAATTGCTTTTGCATATTTTTTACTGTTGTAACCTGCCAAACCAATGTTGTAATTAATTGCATCTGGTACCTCAACACCTTCGAGGTTTGCCATAGCACTTTCGTATAATTGAAATGCTTTTGCGTAATCTTTGTCTTTTAAGGCATCGTTAGCCTGATTAATTTTTTCTGCTGCATCCTGTGCAAACGTCAACACAGTAAAACAAACTGCAACAACTAATAATAGTACTCTTTTCATCTTTAAAACTTCTTTTAGTTATTATGAATTTTTATAAATTTTATCTTCTTTAATTTCGACAAGCCCCAAAAATAGTAATAATGAATTAAAATCCTAAAATACTGTTAGTAAGAATGTTAATTTTTTTTGATAGAGTCTGATGCCTAAAAAACATAAAACCCTTAAAAACACAACACATTTGAAATTAAAACAAATGCTCAATGTTCCTAAGGATTAAACATTTCCGGATTCCAGAAGTTTAAAATATTTTGAATTAAATGAAGATTGTTTTGTGCAGAAATATTTTCCGGGTCTAATTCCAGTACTTTCGAATATGCATTAATGGCTTCTCCAAAGTTTTGGAACTTTTGCTCCAAAGCGCCTTTTACCAAATAATACAATACCGTTTCTTCCGGAGCAATATCTTTGAATACTTTTCGGGCTTCCAGCGCTTTCTCTTCTTTTATCAGCTCCTCTACCCTTTTTAATCTTTCTTTGCTCATTTATTTTGATTGGTGTAAAGCGAGTTCATAATTTTTGCCAATTCAATCGAAAAAGAATACAATAACGATTTCGCGTTCTTCATTGCAAATTCAAGATCAACCGGACCATTCATAAAACTAAAAATTCCATCGAAAGCTTGCGAAGCCTCATTTTCCACTTTCCCCGCAATTGCAAAAACCGGTTTTTTATACTTTCGTACCATTTTTGAAACCGCAAACGGAGCTTTGTTATTTAAAGTTTGACCATCGATTTTTCCTTCACCGGTAATTACAATATCAGCCCATTTAATTTGCTTTTCAATATTTAACTGATCGAGAATAAAATCGGCTCCGGCAACCAAAGCCGCGTCAAAAAAAGCTAGCAAAGGAATTGCAATTCCGCCCGCTGCTCCGCCTCCAACAACCGCTTTTAAATCTTTTCCGGTTTGTTTATAAAGGATATCTGCCCAGTTTTTTAATCCATTTTCCAATTGAGTTACCATTTCGGGAGTTGCACCTTTTTGCGGACCAAACACTGCTGCCGCGCCTGTTTTGCCCAATAAAGGATTATCAACATCACAAATTATTTTTATTGAAATATTTTCTGGCAACTTTGGTTGGATTACAGAATGAATTTTTGCCAGACTTTCGCCATTGCCATTCAGTAGTTTATTACCATAATCGAAAAGCTGAAATCCAAGCGCTTGCATCATTCCCATTCCACCGTCGACAGTTGCACTTCCACCAATTGCCAGATAAATTGTAGTACAACCTTTTTTAATGGCATCATTCATCAGCTCGCCTGTCCCAAAAGAAGAAGCTTTCATCGGATTCAATAATTTGCTGTCAACTAGTTTCATCCCCGATGCATCAGCCATCTCAATAATTGCAACTTTTCCTGAAAGCGAATATTTCGATTTTGTTTGATCTCCAAGTGGGTCAACTACTTCCAAATTCACTTCTTTTGCTCCAAAATGCCGGTGTAAAACTTCACGGGTAAAATCGCCACCATCTGCCACGGGTAATTTACGCACATCAAATTCTTCTGAAACCGATTCAAATGCTTTCGCCACCGTTTCTGCAAATTCAAATGCATCAAGACTTCCTTTCATCGAATTAGGAGCGATCAAAATTTTTATACTCATAATTTTTAGCTTTTTTCGCCGCGTGTAACAGAAATTACTCCCTTTGCTTTTTTCAATTTTTTTACAAGAAACTCCAAATGATCGAGATCGTGGACCAGAATTTTTAATTTTCCTTCAAATTTTCCTTTGTCCGATTCAACATTTATCGACCGCATTTGTGTACCAATGTCTTTTGCAATAATATGCGAAATCTCCGAAACAATCCCAATTTCATCCATTCCCGAAATATGTAAAGTAGTTGGGAACGAACTTTTTGTTGAAGTGTCTCGCCATTTCGATTTGATTATCCGATATGGAAACCGCTCCATCATTTGCGGGGCATTCGGACAGTTTTTACGATGAATTTTAATTCCTTCGTTGATCGTTACAAATCCAAAAACCGGATCACCAAAAACCGGATTACAACACGGTGCTAGTTTGTAGTTGAGGTTTTTTATGTTCTTATCAATTACCAGAATATCTTCGCTTGCGTCAAAGTTCAATTCTTTCCGATCATCAACCGGCAACAAATCTTCTATCGTTTTGCGTGTATTCTCCCCTTCTTTTGACGTTTCGGTAATAATTGATTTTATTTCCAGTGGATCCAATTTCCCGACTGCAACATCGTAATACAAATCCACCGCCAATTTAAAATTGTAATGTTTTAATAAAATTCGAATTACATCGTCGTTAAATTCAATTTTCCAGTTTTTAAATTTTCGCAATAAAATTTCGCGCCCTTGCGACGCCTGATTTTTACGTTCTTCATTTAAGCTCGCTTTTACCCTGTTTTTTGCTTTGCTTGTCACCAAAAAATCCAACCAGTCGAGTTTGGGTTTTTGGTTATTCGAGGTGTCAATAGAAATGTAATCGCCGTTTTTCGGTTTATATTTTAATGTTACCTTTTTACCGTTCACTTTTCCACCCACACAAGTATCACCTAATTTTGAGTGAATTTCGTATGCAAAATCAAGAATTGTCGCTCCCTGTCTAAGTTTTTTCAAATCGCCTTTTGGAGTAAATACAAATATCTCATCGCTATAAACATCCATACTAAACTGATCGATAAAATCAACAACATTCACCTCCGGATTTTCCAGTACATCGCGAATATTTGCCAGCCATTCGTCGTAGCCAGAATTGGCCTTTCCGCCTTTGTATTTCCAGTGAGCTGCCAATCCTTTTTCGGCCACCTCATCCATCCGTTTTGTACGAATCTGAATCTCAACCCACTTTCCCTGAGGCCCAAGTACTGTAGTGTGCAACGATTCGTAGCCATTCGATTTTGGAATGGTTATCCAGTCGCGCAAACGATTCGGATTGGTTTGATACTCTTCGGTAACAATTGAATAGGCAGTCCAGCAATCCGATTTTTCGTTCTCTGGGGCTGATTCAAGAATAATTCGAATGGCGAATAAATCCATGACCTCATCGAAGGACACATTTTTTTTATTCATTTTAGAATGAATAGAAGAAATAGATTTGGTGCGGGCTTTCATCGAAAATACAAAACCTTTCTTTGTTAACTTCATTTCCACTGGCTTCACAAACTCAGCAACAAAATTCGCTCGTTCAACTGCCGTTTCTTCAAGCCTTTTAACCACGTAATTGTATGATTGTGGTTTTTGGAATTTCAGGCACAAATCGAGCAACTCGGAATTTATACTATATAATCCTAAACGATGAGCCAGCGGTGCATACAAATGTGTTGTTTCTGAAACCAGGCGAGCACTACTTTCCTTATCGTACAATTTCAGATTTCGCAGAACTTGCAAACGATCTGCAATTTTTATAATTATCACTCGAACATCTCCTGCCATCGCCAGTAAAAGCTTCCTGTAATTCTCAGAGTGCAAATCAACTGTGTCGGTTCCGAGTGAATTAATTTTTTCCATTCCGGCCAAAATGCTATATACGGTATGGTCGAATTCCTTTTCAATCTCCAGCTGCGTTACTTTCTGATCGAGCCCGGCATACATCACATTGTGCAATAAACCACCAATAATAGAGTCTGCCCCCATTCCAATTTCTTCGGCAATTATTGTCGCTACTTCAATTGCATGTGACACAATATTTTCTCCGGTAACGAATTTTTTCTCACCAATTACTTTTTGAGAAAACTGAAAAGCCTTTTCAATTTTATCCAAATCTACCGGCTCCCAATTTAACTGACAAATTTCTTTCAGTCTGTCGTATCGGGTATATATTTGCTCTTTAATTTCCATTTTTTCATTTTTATAGTTCCTTCAAACTTTGGATTGTATAATAAAACCGTTTCGGTTGCCAATTCCTATACATCAAAAATGCCTTTTTTGTTTCGGATTTTAATCACTACCGAAAAATAAAAAAGGCTACATCAAATGCAGCCTTTCAATGAATATTTAATAAAAAAATTCTTATCCTGCTGCTAAGCTCTCATCAACAAATGTACGCGAACGCATCTCTCTGTCGAGTAAGAAAATACCATTTCCCTGACCGTCAATTAATTTTAAGGTATCCAGAATTTCCTTAACATTGGCTTCTTCTTCAACTTGTTCGTCGACAAACCAACGCAAGAAACTTTGTGCTGCATGATCGCTTTCCGAAACTGCAACATTCATTAAGTTATTAATTAAACCTGTAACCATTTGCTCGTGTTCCAACGTTGCTTCGAATACTCCAATAATTCCATCCCACGAGGTGGGCATTTGAGTTATTGCTTTTAACTCCACTTTTTCTCCGCGATCCACAACATAATTAAAAAACTTAATGGAATGACTCAGTTCTTCCTGATACTGTACATACATCCAATTTGCAAATCCCTGTAAACCTTTATCGTGAAAATACGCAGACATCGACAAATACAATAATGCTGAATATTGCTCTGCATTAATTTGTGCGTTTAGTGCGTTTCGCATTTTTTCTTTTAACATGAGTTCAGTTTTTTTATTTGGGATAAAAATAAGAAAAAGACAAGAGATATAAAATTACGGAATCGGATTATCTCAGACTTTACAATTATTTATTTCGATAACCTATAGATTTAATTCATGAATTGTTGGAAAAAAGAAAAGCCGTTCTGCATAGAACGGCTCCATATAAGATTGGGTAAAATTTTAGACGCTTTTTAGACTGATATTTACAAACCCCTTTATAAAAGACAATCAAGTTCTGAAGTAATTATACCCGTTTCGTCGTTGTGCTATTAAATGCAATTACCTCGCCAAAACAAATAAAGTGCTGATAACCTGGATTTTATAAATAACGTGCCAAAAAATTCGTTCCCATATCGGGAAAAAATACGACTTTCCGTCCCAAAATCACAGACAGAATTCGAACAATTCTTCCAAAAACACACTTTGTTTTTTGAGATTAAAACAAAAAAAAGAGAGAGACCCTAGGAAAAGTCTCTCTCATACCATTTTTTGATTAATGATTGATATATAGCTCAAAAATGGATTTCTGTTATCAACAACTTAAATTGAATTTGAAATTTCCTCTAAATTAGATTAAAAATATTAAAGCAGGAAAAATAAAATCAATTCTGTTTAACATTTTATTAAAGGTTTAACTTCCAACTCCGATTCTAATGGTTTTAAAAGGCAATAGATCAAGCAAATACTACTCTTCCAATAATAAAACTAAATTATTGTTTCGATAATTAGTTCGCAATAGTGATTTTAAAACTTTTTGTCCTTCTATTATTTTTTAAATGCAGCACATAAACTCCACTTATCATTTTTGAAATATTAATAATGTTGTAACGAGTTGAATTCATATTTTCAGTAAGCAATAGTCTGCCCTGCAAATCATAAAGTTTTGCAAGAGCGCCGTTTTCAACATCACCTTCAATTACAATTTGTTTGTTGTGATTGTAATAAACCTTAAGATTTTCTGAAAGTTCGTTCAACTGACTATTCGTTAAAATCGATGAAATATCAACGATTTCTGCCGGTTCATAATAATTTATGGTATGAAAAGATTCAATCCAGGGAACTTCCGAAATTTTATAAAACTGATTCCCGTTCATTGCATTTTCGACGAAATCAATTCCTGCAATTCCTGAATCCGAAATTATTATACCTTTTAGCGAAACCAGTGTTAAATATTCAGAACCGATCTTGACAAAATTATTTTCGGATGCCGGTAAATTTCGTGTATTCGCGTCGGCGTGAATTTCAAGTGTTAATACTGATCCCGATATGGAAAAGTCAATGTTGTATTTTGCATTCCCCATCGAATTGTTTTCCACCAATAAAGTATCTGGAAAAACTTCCCAATTTGTACTTCTTGAACTTAACGTCATCTGATTAAAATCCAGATTTATTTGTCCATCCCACAACCAATATTCTTCGGAATCAACTCTAAATTGAACGTCGAACTCCAGGAAATTATTAACTGAATTAGTAATTATTCTGGGGTCATCGATTCGAAATTCCAGTTGCGTATTTCCAATTGCAATAACATTCACCTCGACCGGATCTGAAGGTTCAGAGACAATCCTGTTTACATCTGTTGTTTGAACCGAATAAACACCGGTTTCATACACGACAATACTCGATGTTGTATCACCGGTCGACCAAAGGTATGATTCTCCTTTACTCGATGACAAAGTCACATTTTCTCCCTCTAAAAAAGTGAGCGGTCCGCTGGCATTAACGATGGGTTTGGGATTTGACGTTTCAGCGATTACACCGTTTACATAAAATTCGGAAGTTGGCAAATCGTCAAGTGGATTCGCAGAAAGATCGTTATAAACACAAGATGGCCCGTTATCAAACCAGTTTAGATTTGCCGGACCACAAATAAATTTGAACGTGTATTCAACTAGAACGCTTTCGTCTATTAAAGAAACACCTTCAAGACCCGATTTATACCAACTTATTGTTAACCGGTGCATACCATTTCCTATATCAATATCTCCAATATCAAAAGTACCTCCTAATAAAGAATTACATTGTTCTGAAATAAAATGTAGTTTTGAATATTCATAATCCAAAGCAAGCGTAAATCCAGTAATATTTTTAAAATCATTTACTTTCACCGGAATCGTCACTTGTTCTCCAGGATTTGCATTTTCGATATTTCCCAAAAAAGTAACAGGAGCCTTTGAACCGCACGAATTTATTGCAATCAGCAAAAAAATGGCGAATACCAGAAATTCCTTAATTAACACATTCAGTTGTTTCATTTTTAGATGTGGTTTGAAAAATGCTTTGAAAATTCTTATTTATAACGACGATTTGAAAATCGTTTTTAGCGTATAACCTTTAATTTTATTGAACTCCGAACTTCATCTGCCTGATTTGTCAGATTGATTTTAAGAATATAAATTCCGGGTTCCAGATTGTCTCCGTAGTAATTAATAATATATTTCCCTGCATCCTGTTTGGTATTGAAAACAATGTCGACCAACTGACCAATATTATTGTACAAGCTAAGATTTACATTCCCGCTGAACGGCAGATTATAACGTATTTCCGTGGAATTATTAAAAGGATTTGGAAAATTATTTAATGAAATTTCGTTTGACTGCGTAAAGTCGTCCAATTCAATGGAACTGTTAACAACGTTGACTGCTTTTAAACGCGCACCATCTATCACATCAAAGTTTCCATCCGCTAGTTCATTTAAAGGATTTTGCACCAAATCAATATTCAATGTTGATCCCAATTCAAAATCATCAGTGGTTTTAAGTTTAAGCGTTAAAAGTTTCTCGTCAGTATATACAAACACCGGATCCAGAGCATTCCAGCCAATTCTCAGCTCATCACCTTTTATGCTCCAATCGGGAATTACATCGCTAGCTTGAATTTTTACATCCTGCACTTCTACCAAATCAGATGGCACATTTAAAATCATGGAAATTGCGCCAACTTCCATCGAAAAACCCGCAAAAAATGCATATTCAAAAACCTTATTTTTGGCCACTTTTTGGTTTTGACCAATATCAAGATTTAGTGATTGTCGTGCCGATTTTAAAGGAATAAAACTCCCATTGAAATCTCCGGTACAAAGTGCGTAAATGTCAAAATCAACTACATTTTCACCACCAACTTCAATGGTAATATTTTCCGGATGATCCGAAATTTCAGGATAAGGACTGATATTACTGTTAATTTTAGCTCCCTTACTCCAATACGACCACGGCACCCGATCAAAACAGGTTCCGTAAACGAAATAGTTCTGAATACCAAGGGCATCAGTTGAATTGATATACAGATCATTTTGCGCCACGTCAGCCGCAAGGAAATTAACATATTCTACTTCTCTGCTGGTAGTTCCCCACTTATTGACGGCTCCCGCGTCTGTAGCATTAATGTATCCAACCGGTTTGGGATTATTTACTACAGCAATGGTATAAGCTCCGGCGCACAAGCCTGTAAACGAGTAGTTCCCATCATCATCTGTTGTACAAGTCTCGTTATCACCATAAGGAGAAATGGAAAGCGTAATATTATTCATAGTAGTTTGTGCCGTGTTATTGTATTTTAATACTCCGCTTACCTGCGCCTTTTCAACCGTTAATAAAGAGGTACATGTTGTTTCATTGCCTGCTTCATCGGCGACAGTAATCTCCACTTCGTATGGCATTTCCTGAAATTCCATGTATTTACCGATCGGTGGATACTGCGTTATCGATACTATACCGCAATTATCGTCTGCCACTATTGTTGATACAAAATCCGGCATTTCAACCGAACATCCATCCATTACCACGGCAGATTGTTCAGTGGCACAGCTTGTTATTGTTGGTGCTTCGTTGTCAACTACTGTTACTGTAAAGCTGCACTCTGCAGTGTTACTCTGACTGTCGGTAACTTCGAAGGTATTTATTGTGGTTCCAACAGGAAACTCTTCCCCGCTTTCCAAACCTGCAACTTGTATGGTAATTGGATCTTCGCAATTGTCAGATCCGACAGGTGGTGAATAATTTACAACTGCTCCGCATTCGCCCTCATCGTTATTCGCAATAATATCTTCCAAACATTCAATTTCCGGTAATTGGTCTGTTATCACTTCTACATCCAAATCAACAAAATTGCAAGAATAAACAGGATCACCATCAAGTCCAGCAATTTCGCAATCTCCGGGCGAAGTTACCCAGCTTAAACTGAACGGTATTCCTTCGATATTCGGAACTACGCTAAATTGTAATATCAGCAAAGCTTCATCGTCTTCAAGAGTAATTGCATCACCAAAATAGGCCAGCGAAAATTTTCCTTCAACTGCTCCATTGACAGCAGCCGAAGAAATAGCCGGATTCAACTCAACTCCTGAATACGTGAGTTCGGAATGGTTATAAGTCAACTTGAGCGAAACGGTTCCCACATCAATAAAATCGTTCACTGTTACAGCGACTTCATAATAACCACAACCGTTTAAAACCGGTTCGCCCAGAATTAACGACTTTGATGTCTCATCGTCGGGCACAACCGGCTCTGTGCTTTCTTTTTCGCAAGAACCATTTGCAATAATT
>JBNKOT010000243.1:0-3988 GCA_050294855.1 Draconibacterium sp.
CAGGTTTGTGAAATATCGCAGATTAAATTTCATGTTCGTATCAAATCATTTAGTCGGGAATTTCTTCCTTCAGTTCTTCTGTATCGCCTGTGTCTGGTATTGTTTGCTCGATTGTTTGTTCAGGTTTTGTATTAATTTTTAATGGTTTTTCGGCTACCATACTCCAAATAATAATTGCAGTGCCCATCAAAACAAAAAAAGTTCCCGGGCTTGCTGATTTAAGTTTTGTTTTAATTCCTGATCCGGAGAAACCAAAATCGAATTCGCCGGTAATTCCTTTAACCAGAGTGTCGTGACCAAGCTTGATCACAAAAAAGCCGATTATAAATGCGGTGATTTTTAGCGCCAGAACACTGATCATAAAAGCAATCGAAATGTTTTCACTAATTTCCATTGCCGCCACCGATTCAGATGAGTTCTCGGCGCTTAAACTAAAACCTGACAGTGCAAACGCGAGTAGCAGTGTGGTCAATAAAAACAACTTTTTCGGAATCATGATTTAGTTTTTATGGATGATAAAACAAGTAAGTGCAGTTTATTTCACGTATAATTCAAACGCTCAATAATGATGAAAGTTCACAAAAAGAATAAAGTGTTAAAGGGCAATCCTATTCTTTATTTTATTGAACGTCTGGCAATTTGATCGTTTATGAGGTATTTATAAAAGGCTGTTGATCAACAACCTTTTATCTTGTATTTCAATATGGTATCAAAAATATTTAAAGAAAATTGAACACGAAATCTATTGTTCAACCATTCTTTTAACCTGATCCTCTAATTTCCAGCGATTTATTTCTTTACCATCCCGGAATATCAATACCATTGAAATTCGTGAATCTTTAGGAATTTTGATTTCTACTTCACCTTTTTCAATTTTTTTAATTTCAGGTTTTTCCCAGGTTCGCACAACCGTTGGGTCTTCCATCGAATAATTTCCCAGTTCTTCGCCTTGATTGTTTATCCACGATACTTTGAAATTACCGGAAGTATAAACTTTTTTCATCTTTCCGGTTCTTAGTTCTAATTTAGGTTCCTGTCTTAAAAAACTTCCTTCTCTGAATTTTAACACAAATACGAGATGTTGATTATCCTTGCTTTTAAAATAGTTGGTTGAAAAGGGAGCTGTATTTTTTGCGGCCTGATCTGCTTTGCTTTGACCAGCCGTTTCCTTTTTAGTTTCCTGTGCTAAACTGATGGTCGCACAAACTAAAAAAACTAGTATAGATAGACTTATATTCTTCATCGTATTAATATTTAGTTTATTGCGTTATCCAGTATTACATAATCTATTCTGGCTTTACACGGGCGGTCAAAAGACGTATGATTTATTCCTGTCGTCAGCATTTGGCAGGTGTCGTAACAAAGTTTGTACCAACCTGTTGCACACATTTGCCTGGCATCGGCATTTGTTTTACCATTTGAAGCAGCAGCAGCTTGAGCTCCTGCCAAAGATGACCAATTATTCGGAAAATCGGTGGCTTGCCAATGCGATCCACCACAATATTCATCTGCAAGTCCGAACAGTGCATGCCCGCATTCATGAAGAATTGTACCCCGGTTTTGCATTTCGGTAGAAAAAAGACCGCCCGAAGCATAGTCTCTGAGATTTCCCTGATGCATCAGAACTTTTCCTTCAGCAAAACTTAGGTTCGCATAATTACTAGGAGTTTGATGCAATCCGTCAATGCTAATTCGGTCGTAATCGGTTGCGGTGCCTCTGTCAGGATTGATATAAAAATTAAACTGCCTTCTCCATACCTGAAGCGAAGTTTCGTCAAAAAACGACTCGCGAATTGCCCCTTTAACATTTGTTCTGAAGGTACTCATATTACTAATGTCATTATCCGGAATAAAAACAACATCCATCACATCGTCCGGATCTCCTTGACAATAAACAGGAGCAGGCATATCTGAAACCGGATAAGGCCGAACAGCATAGGTTACTCTAAAGTTTTTAGTGCCATCGGCAGTAATCACTTCAAATCGATAGGTTACAAGTCGGTTGCTGCTGTATCCGCTTGATTTGGTATAAGATAAATCGCCTGAAGGAGAAGACCATGAATTGATTAATGTCTCAGTTCCTGCAGAAGTAATCGTGCCGGAAGAATTCACTGTAGCAACTGTTTCGTAAAGTTTTGCTGAGGTAATACCTCCAAGTGAAAGTCTTTCGCAAGTGTAAGTAACGCTTTGCCCATTTGAGGGATACACCGGATCGTGCATGACAATGCAAACCGGATTTTTTTCGCAAGCAATAAACGACATTGCTGCCATAGCCAAAAGTAAAAACTTAAATAATTTAACTTGATTCATTTGGTTGATTTTAAAGAGTTTATGTAACAAGTTACAAAATATTCTATTATGAATCAAGTTGAAATAAACCTTTGGTATTTTGTTCTGTAAAATTGAATCTTGGAGAAATAGCTTTGTTACCGACTACTATTTTGATATTGTGCTTCGGTTTTAATAGGAAGATTCTGACCTTAAAATTCAGGCTTGTTTTTCATTTTATCAACCGCGGGCTTCTATTTTTTTGATAATTTTTTTATACTCCTGATTGCTTTTTAAGGATTTCATAAGCGGGTCTTTTTCCTGAAACAGCAAAATCCAGTACTGGTACCAGGGCAATTTTAATATCTTCGAGAGGATGCACGGCCTATTATTACCATAATGTTGCAGTAATTCATTTTAATACTCTATTTTGGACTCGATCGAAGATCCAACAAAGTTAAAAAGTGACTGTTATAAATATTTAAGTAAATTACATCATCCTAAAAATATATGTAATGACAAAGAAACAAATTAAACGAATACTCAGAATATTATTTATAATGGCAAGTATAAGCTCTTTGTTTTTTGTGCCGTGGATTTTGGTGAAGGCCTGGATTGTACCACTGCCATCTACCGTTCAGGAACAATTAGAGGAAGGAATTGGTCTTGGGTTCGACGGAATAATTGTGTACGTCGACCAAGCCGGGAAACCACCAGAATTATATGCCGCCGGTTGGCATGACCGGAAAAATAAAATTCCTGCTAATCCGAAAGCTTTATTTAAGATTGCCAGTATTAGTAAATTGTACGATGCTGTTGCGATTACCAAATTGGTGCACGATGGGCGATTGTCTTTGGATAAAACGCTTGCCGATTATTTTCCTGAACTCGTTGGCAGAATAGAGAATGCAGATAAAATCACTTTGCGAATGATGGTGCAACACCGGAGTGGTATTCCCAATTTAACCGATACACCGAATTTTTGGTCCGACCCACCGCAAAATAGTAAAGAGGCGCTTGAATTAATACTTGATTTGCCGGCTGATTTTGAACCGGATAAAAAGTACCGGTATTCGAATACCAATTATTTGTTGATTTCTGAGCTTATAGAAAAAGTAACGGGTGACAATAAATTCCAATACATCAGGGAGAAAATTTTAACACCACTCGGATTAAAAAATACGTACGGCTCAATAAACGAAGTAAATCCTGACGATGTGATGAGTGGTTATTATGTTGGCATCGAAGAGGATATAAAAAATTCTGCTTATGGTTCGAAGCTCACTTCAATGATTGCATCAGCCGAAGATGTGGGGATTTTTTTACGGGCATTAAACGATGGATCGGTGTTTAAAGATGGGGAACAGGAAATCTATTCTTCGATTTACGTTTACAATCATACAGGTTTAATGCCAGGCTACCAGAGTATTGCAAAATATCACAAAGACATTGATACGGTTGTTATTCAATTTAATAATACAACTAACTTTAGTGGATATGACTGGAATTTAGCGGAGATTGTATATAGTCGTATTGTTAAAATTTTAAAGCGTAAAAAAAGCTTATAGTTGGGTAAGTTGGTCTGACGGCTTTTAGTTTAGCATTAAAAAATTGAGCAAAAGCATTTGTTGTCTTTTAAGGAATCGAATAAACTTTCTGACTGAAGTTTATATTCAGCACAAATTATCGATGTTCAAAAAGGTAAAACGATTTTACTGAA
>JBNKOT010000244.1:0-7206 GCA_050294855.1 Draconibacterium sp.
GGAAAAAGGATATTTCCGGCAACCGGAGGTCGTACCGGATATTCGAAAACAGAAGCGGTTACAGAAGCAAAACGATGTTTACATTGCGATTGCCGTGCGATCGATAATTGCAAATTGCGCGAATATTCCGACCAGTATAAAGTGAACCAAAAGCGCTTCACGACCAGCCCACGCGAAATGATTACAAAACAGGTAAATCACGGATTGGTAATATACGAACCTCAGAAATGTATTAAATGTGGAATTTGTGTGCGACTCACCGAAAAATATGGTGAAAATTTGGGTTTTACGTATATTGGTAGAGGTTTTGATGTGGAAATTGGTGTCCCTTTCGAAGAAGCATTGGAAAAAGGTTTAACAGACACCGCAGTAAAAGTTGCAGAAGCTTGTCCAACCGGAGCAATTTCCTTGAAGTAATTTCAGTTGAACTTTGCGGTTCCTTTGCGCGATTAGCAGTAAAAAAGAAGATAAAAATGAAACAAATACTACTTCTATTTTCTATTCTTATATCGACAGGCGGATTTGCTCAATCCACCGATTCGTGGCCAATTTTCCGTGGCAACCAAAGTCTGAGCGGCGTTTCGAATACTACTTTGCCGGCATCTCCTAAATTATTGTGGACATTCGAAACCGGTGATAATATAAAATCAGCTCCAGTAGTTGCCGATGGAAAAATTGTAATCGGCTCAACCGATGGATTTGTTTATTGTATCGACATGGATGGTAAACTTCTTTGGAAACACAACACCGGAAATTCGATTGAAGCACCGGCACTCATTTTAAAAGGAAAAGTTTATGTCGGAAACTTGGACGGAATGTTAATCGCCCTTGATTTGAAATCGGGTGAAAAAAAATGGGAATACGAATGCGACAACCAAATAATTGGTTCGGCAAATTATTGGGAGGAAGGTAAAACAACCTATATTTTTGCCGGAAGTTACGACTACTACATGCATTGTGTGGATGCCGAAACCGGGGCTTTAAAATGGAAATACGAATCGGATAATTTTATAAACGGTGCTGCTGCCTGCGAAAATGGTGCTGCTTTTTTTGGCGGCTGCGATGGATATCTTCATATGGTGGATATAGTTTCCGGAAAACTGGTTAAAAAAATCGATGTGGCCACCTACGTTGCAAGCTCCATAACGGTGGAAAAAGACAAAGCTTTTATTGGCGATTATGATGGACGATTTTTTCAGGTTGATATTACCACCGATCAAACCAGCTGGGTGTGGGAACACGAAAAAACAAAGTTGCAGTTTATTGCTTCTCCGGCACTTTTAGGCAATAAAGTGGTGACCGCCAATTACAATAAATTTTTGTATTGTTTCGACAAAAACAATGGCGAAAAGTTGTGGGAATACAACACCGGAAGAAACGTGGAAGCATCGCCGGTAATTGTAAAAGATAAAGTAATTGTTGGAAATATGCGCGGCGATCTTACAATTGTGAACCTTTCTAACGGCAAGCCTGTTTGGACTTATGAACTTGGCAGTCAGATAATAAACAATCCGGCGGTGGCGATGGGGAAAATTTTTGTTGGTGCCTACGACGGGAATGTGTATTGTTTTGGAAAGTAAATGATTTCGCAAAGACAAGAGGTAAACTTCGCGGTAAAAAAAAGATATAAATGAATATCATACAAATTATTCCCGGATCGGGTGGAAGTTTCTACTGTGGCAACTGTTTGCGCGACAGTAAATACGTTGATGCCTTACGAAATTCAGGGCATCAGGTGATTAAAATTCCGATGTATTTACCCTTGTTTGCCGATGAGCACGACATCACCGATATTCCGATTTTTTATGGTGCAATTAGTACCTACATGAAACAGGTTTATCCGATTTTTAGAAAGGCGCCAAAATGGGTCGATCATTTGCTCAGCTCAAAACCGATGATGAAATTGGCTGCTTCGATGGCGGGTTCTACACGGGCAAAAGGTCTGGAAGATATGACCATTTCGATGTTGTTGGGCGAAAAGGGCGAGCAAAAAGAAGAGTTGGATAAAATGGTGGATTGGATTGTTGAGCATTGTAAACCCGATGTGATTCATATTTCGAATGCCTTGCTTTTAGGGCTGGCAAAAAAACTCAAAGAAAAAACCGGAGTTCCGGTACTTTGTTCGTTGCAAGACGAAGATGTTTGGGTAGACGCAATGAATCCGAAATTTCAGCAAAAGATTTGGGATTTAATGCACGAACGATCCGAAGATGTAGACGCATTGGTTGCGGTCAGTAATTTCTTTGCCGAAACGATGAAGGAGAAAATGAATTTACCGGCCCAAAAAGTGCATACTTTTTATTTGGGCGTCGATGCGGAAGACTACAATTTTATACCCTTAAAAGAGAAGCCCCGAAATGTGGGTTATATTTCGCGAATGTGTCACGAAAATGGTTTTGATATTGTTGTCGATGCCTTTATCGAATTAAAAAAACAAAGCGGTTTCGACGACGTGAAATTAATTGCTACCGGTGGTTCAACCGGCGACGATGTGAAATACATCAAAGAACAAAAACGAAAATTGAAAGCAAATAACCTGATGGATTCTTTCGAAATCATGAATGATTTTGAAGGTGAAGCCCGACATGATTTTTTCAAAAAAGTTTCGATGATTTCTGTGCCGGTTCGTATTGGCGAAGCATTTGGAATGTATTTGCTGGAGTCGATGGCATCGGGAGTTCCTGTTGTTCAGCCAGAACTTGGAGCTTTCCCGGAAATTGTTTCAATTTCTGGCGGTGGAGATATTTACACACCGAACACACCTGCGAAATTGAGCGAAACCTGGGCGAAACTTTTAAACGATCCAGAGAAATTGAATCAATTAAGCATTGCAGGATTAAAAGGGACAAAAGAAAAATTCAATATTCATAAACATGCTTCCGAGATAATTGGACTGTATGAACGTTTGAAAAAATAGCGATTCAACTCCGCTCACTTTGATAGCAGTCATCCTGAGCGTAGTCGAAGGACGAAATTGTAAGAACAACGATGAAATTATTCTATGTTTATATCGTAAAATGTAGCGACGAAAGTTATTATACCGGAATTACAAATGATATAAACAGACGATTAAACGAGCATAATGAAGGTATTTCGTTGACGAGTTATACTTTTAGACGTCAGCCGGTAGAATTGGTTTTTTGTGAAACTTTTAATGATTTTCGAATAGCAGAACAGTGAGAGAAACAAATCAAAGGATGGACTCGAAGAAAAAAAGAAGCTTTAATTGAAAGAAATTGGGATAAATTAAAGGACTTATCGGTTTGTCAGAATCAGTCGCATTTTTCTAATTTTGAAAAGAAAGAATAAAAACACAGTTTTACTCTGCTCACATAGACAGTAGACATCTTGAGCGGAATAGAAGGATGTGTCGAATGAAGAATTATTGAAACGAGAAAAATACTTACTAAAAATAGCGCCCTTCGACTACGCTGAGGGTGACAAAAACGGATAAAATGTTACTACAACTAAAAAATATTTCAAAAGGATACGGAGAAACCGGGACGCACAATTTTCGTGCAGTATTAGATGGTTTGGATCTGGAAATAACAGCCGGAGAGAAAATTGCAATTGTTGGTCGCAGCGGCTCAGGAAAAACAACTTTACTGAATTTAATCGGAGCACTTGATCTTCCCGATTCCGGAAATATTTTATTTCAGGGAAGAGAGATTAGCGCTTATACAAAAAAAGAACTCGCCAGTTTCAGAAACAAACATCTTGGATTTATTTTTCAGTTGCATCATTTAATGCCACAGCTTACGCTTTGGGAAAATGTGTTGTTGCCTTTGTTACCCGATGGAAATAAAATTGGCAAGGAGCAAAAAGAGTGGGCAGAATATCTGATTCATAAAGTTGGAATTTGGGAACAGAAAAATCAAAAACCTGCTGAAATGTCGGGTGGAGAATGCCAGCGAACGGCAGTTGTTCGGGCCTTAGTCAATAAACCTGAACTGATTTTGGCCGACGAACCGACCGGCGCACTCGACGAAGAAAATGCTGCATCGCTAGCCGAATTGCTTATCCAACTAAGCAACGAAGAGCAACTAACTTTGGTATGCGTAACTCATTCAGCTGAATTGGCGGAGCAAATGGATAAAAAATATCAGCTTAAAAACGGCAAGTTAATTTAGAAATCGATATCTATTAAGAATCTAATGTTGAACAAATTCGAAACTTTTGCTTTTCAAACAATCAGCTTCTTTGCCTAAACTTTTGAATGAAAAAAATAAATTCAGAAATGACCAAATTTCAGTACATAATAAAAACATTCTTCCACTATTTTAAAGCCAATTTACTGGTTGCACTGGGCGTTGCAATCAGTGCTATGGTATTAACCGGATCGTTGATTATTGGCGATTCTGTTCGCTATAGTTTGCAGCAGGCGACATTTTATCGTTTGGGCGAAACAACACATTTGGTTTCGGTTATTGAACGTTATTTTCGGGAGGAAATGGCTGCTGAAATCGAAGCGGATAATCCCTCGATAAAAGCCACTTCGGTGTTGTTTCTCGAAGGAATGGCTGTAGCCGATGGTGGGCAGCAACGGGCCAATAAAGTGCAGGTAGTTGGCGTAAATTCCGATTTTGAGAAAATTGCAAAAACGACTTTGTTTTCGGAACTTGAGAATAACGAGATTGCAATCAGCAGAAATCTGGCAGAACGACTTCAGGTAAAAGAAGGAGAAAGTATTTTAGTCCGCATCAAAAAGGCGAGTCTGATTCCGATGAATGCACCTTTTGTTTCGGCTGAAGAAACAAGCGTTTCGATGCGCGCTTTGGTAAAAAAAGTGGTTTCGAAAGAAGATTTGGGGCGTTTTAGTTTGAGGAATTCACAAACGGCACCCTTCAATATCTTTGTGTCGATTCAACGCTTAAACCGTTTAATGGAGTTTGAAGGAAAAGCAAATCAGATTCTCATTTCCACCAGCTTAAGTAGTGAAGATGTAAACCAATCGCTCAAACATTGTTTAACACCCGAAGATGCCGGTTTGGTATTAAAAAATATTGAAAAATCAAACGAAGTTGAAATTTCGACTGAACGTGTTTTTTTGGAAGAGAAAATTTCGCAGACTTTAAAAAAATTACCGGATGCCAATCCAATTGTTTCCTATTTTGTAAATGGAATTGGGAGGGGAAGGATGGAAGAAGGAAACTCAACGATTCCTTATTCTTTTGTTTCTTCGGTAAATGATAAAAATTTGTCAAACAACGAAATAATACTTAACAAATGGGCAGCCGATGATTTGCAAGCTCAACCCGGCGACAAAATCACCTTAACTTATTTCGAGATCGGGCCGCTTCGGAAACTGGTAAATAAAGAGACCGATTTTGTTTTGAAAGAAATTGTTTCGATGGATTTGAAATGGTGCGATCCAACGCGTGTTCCGCATTTGCCGGGTCTTTCAGATGCCGGTCATTGTCGGGAGTGGGAAGCAGGAGTACCAATTAATTTAGATGCGATTCGCGAGAAAGACGAAAAATATTGGGATGATTATAAGGGAACACCAAAAGCATTTATTTCCGAAAGTTCGGCGTTAAATTTATGGTCGAACCGTTTTGGAAATTACACGGCGGTTCGTTTTCCTGCTCACAAATTTGATAATAAAAAATACAAAGAGATTTTCGCTGCTGAAATTACACCGGCCGACTTAGGAATGGCAGTTGAACCGATTCGCGAGAATGGAATTTATGCCGCACAAAATGGCACCGATTTTAGCGGATTATTTATAGGATTAAGCTTTTTTATTTTGGTGGCTTCCATCATTCTAACCGCACTTTTATTTCGTTTAAACCTTGAAACACGCTCCACGCAGGTTAGCTTGCTGGGAGCCTTGGGATTTCGCGAAAAGCAGGTGCGAAGTTTTTATTTGCTCGAAGGAATGGTTATTTCGTTTTTTGGAGGAGTGCTTGGATTGGTTATTTCTGTGTTTTATACCCAAGTGGTTTTTAAAATTCTGAATACACTTTGGTTCGACATTGTGAGAACCAATGTATTGGAGATAAAAATTCTGCCGACAACATTGGCGATGGGGATGATATTAAGTATTTTGGTTTCGTTACTTGCCATTTTTATTTCAGTAAAACGATTTCAAAATAAAAAAACCAGTGAGCTGCAAAAACAACTTGTCAGCCAACGAAATAAAAGAAGAATAATTTTTACAAGTTTTTTGCTTTGGATCTTGTTGGCCATCGCAATTGGAATTTTTATCATGCAAATCATGTCAGGACAATTAGATCCGGGAATGTTCTTTTTATCGGGTGGATTGTTATTAACGGCTTTGTTGATTTTATTTAACCGGTTTTTACAGAAACTCGAAAAACGTAAAAACACTGAATTAAAACTGGGACATTTGGCGCGAATCAATTTGTCGAGAAATAAAAGTAGGTCGTTAACCATTGTAATTCTTTTTGCTTTGGGTACATTTCTGGTGGTTTCAACGGGTTCGAATAAACTCGATTTATTTGCCAATGCTCAGGAAAAATCGAGCGGAACTGGTGGATTTATTTATTTTGCCGAAACTACAATGCCGGTTTTATTCGACGTAAACGACAAAGAAAAACGTGATGAACTTGGAATTTACGAGGAATCTGTAACCGTACAGTTCAGAAAACTGGAGGGCGACGATGCCAGTTGTTTGAATTTAAACCGGATTGCGCAACCCGCTGTTTTAGGAGTTGATCCGGAGAATCTGACCGGTCGATTTTCTTTTGCCGCAAAATTAAAAGAACTAAACGACAAAGAACCCTGGCAGGTTTTAAACGATACGTTCGACGATGGAACAATCCCGGCAATTGCCGATCAAACCGTCATTCAGTGGGGGCTTGGCAAAAAAGTCGGCGATGTATTATTGTATCAGAATGAATTGGGCGACACACTTCGTTTAAAACTAATTGCCGGAACAACACCCTCAATTTTTCAGGGTTATGTAATTATTGCGAACCAGCATTTCCTCGACAATTATCCAACAAGCAGTGGAAGTAATTTGTTTTTAATCGACGGAGAAATAGAAAACGAAACACAAATTGGAGAAGAATTGCAATCGGTATTTCGCGATTATGGCTGGGAAATGGAATCGACAGCCAAACGTTTGGTTGAGTTCTATTCGATTACCAACACTTATTTGTCGATTTTTTTGGCTCTGGGTGCGCTTGGTTTAATACTAGGAACAGTGGGTTTGGCCGTAATTCTTGCCCGAACCATTTTGGA
>JBNKOT010000245.1:0-7308 GCA_050294855.1 Draconibacterium sp.
TCAGATGGATAACGAACCCATATACGAAGTTCGTCGCGACCTTCCTGTAAACGCTGAGCCTGACCACCATAAAATGCTTGCCGGATTTGATTCGCCAACGACGTTTCTGTTAATCCCAACATGTAAGCTTTGGGTTTTAATTCCAAACGAATTTCCTGTTTACCCATCGCATTTGTATTTACGATGTCTTTTAGTTGTGGCATTTCAGAAAGCCTGCTCATCAGATAATTCCGGCCCATTTCCAATTCCTGGGTATTTCGCGACAGTAATCCAATTGAAACCGGATCGCCAAATCTGCTTCGTGCGCCAATGGTATATTTTTCGGTTTCGGGCAGTGCGCCAATTCTTTCGCGAATCATATCAATAATTTCGTACGAGCTAATGCCGGTCTCTTCCGAATTTCGGGGAGATACATCGACACTTCCGGTATGTGCCCCACTTTCTTGTCCGTCGAATGCCGAACCAAGTTGTACAATACTATTTTCAATAATATCAACACTGTCGCCATATTCGGCTTTTAACTCGTCGTTTACCACCCAAACAATACTATCGAAACGTAAAAGATAATCCATGGTTTGTTTTTCTCCCGACCCCGGTGTAAATGCTACGTTTATATTAAACGAATCGAATTCCATTCGCGGGAAAAAAGTGGTTTTTATAAAATGACCGCCGATTAAACCACCGGTAATCAGCATCATTGCGGCAGGAATGGCAATTACAATGTAGCGCCATTCAATCACTAATTTTAAAACCCGATCGTAGGCATAATCGCGTAACCAGGTAAAAAATCGCTCAGTATATTTTCTTAGACCTTTTGCTTTACGCTGAAAAACTTTTCGGTTTAAAACTATTTCGTTTCCAATGTGTGCAGGCAAAACAAAAAACGATTCGAAAAGCGAAAAGCTAAGACTTAATATTACAATCATCGCCATTTCGTACATCATTTCCATCCGACCGGTAATAAAGATCAATGGCATAAAAGCAAAAATAGTAGTTGCTACCGATGTTAGAACTGCAGGAATAACTTCTACTGTGCCGTCGACCGCCGCGCGCATCGGACTTTTCCCTTTTTCGAAATGCTGGAAAATATTTTCGCCAATCACAATTCCATCGTCTACCAGAATTCCGATGACCAGGATCATTCCAAACAGCGACATCATGTTTATCGTAATTCCCATCAATCGTGCAACAATAAACATCGCCAGGAATGAGGCGGGAATTCCCCAGGCCACCCACAACGAAAGTCGGGTGCTTAACATTAAACCCAGAACAATTACAATTAATAGTAAACCCTGACCTCCGTTTCGATATAATAATTCGAGCCGGCTTCCAAGAATTTCGAGATACGAACGTGTAATGATTAATTCAACCCCGGGATTTTCCTGATTGAACTTAATAACGTATTCGTGAATGTATTTGTCGATTTTGGATAAATCTTCGGTAATCAACTTCATTACACTCAGGTTTATCAGTGGTTTTCCGTGTTCCAGCGAAATATTCGGGCTATCGGAGAATTTTTTCTTAACCAGCGCAATATCTCTTACACGAATAAAACTGCCGTCTAAATTTGCACGAACAATAATGTCGCCGATTTTATTTGGATCGGTGCTTCGCGAACGCATCCGTATCAATAATTCTTCTTCTTTCGATCTAATCTGTCCGCCTGAAACGTCTTGGTTGTTTTGAGAAATTGCACTCTGCAATTGGCTGAATGTAATTCCATAACGTAATAAATCTTCTTCGTTGGCCTCCACCGATATTTCGAGCGGAGGATAACCCGATATGTTTACCTGGCTTATAAATCCAGACGAAAGAAAGTCTTCTTCTACTTTTTGTGCATACGTTTTAAGCGTTAATAAATCAACATCTCCGGTTACCAGCAAACGCATGGCAGGAGAAGTTGTGCGTCGTTTCGATACGATGGGTCGCTCTGCTGCAGTTGGGAACGATGAAATTCCGTCAACGGCATTTTTTACTTCAATCAGTGCTTCGTCGATGTCGTATCCCGGAATGATTTCGATGGATACGTTGGTCATGTTTTCCGATGACACCGAATTTATTTCGTAAATTCCGGGAATGGCACGTACCGCTTCCTCTATTCTTGAAGTTACCCCTTCTTCCATTTCAACCGGCGATGCTCCAGGATACGAAACTCTCACCGACAACATCCGTGATGGTCGTTCCGGGAAAAACGATTTTTTCATGGAATACATACTCGCTCCTCCAACAATGAGAAGGAATACAACCATTAAGGAGGCATAAAAAGGGTATTTTACAAATTGTTCAACTATTTTCTTCATCCTTTAGTTTATGAGTTTGGGTTACCTTTTTTATTTCCTCTTTTTTGTACCGCCGGTATTTCTTCGCCAACAATACCAACCAGACTATTTTCTTTTACATTGATCAGCGGTTCGGAAACAACTTTAATTCCTTCTTCGAGGCCATTAAAAATCAGGGTTGTTTCGTTCCATTTTAAAACTTCAATTTCCCGTTTTTTAAGTTTGCCATCGATTACTGTAAATACTTCGTTCGAGTTAAAAACAGCTCCACGCGGAAGTTCCATGGCTCCGTGAATTTTCTGACCCGGAAACTCAACCATTAAATATTCGCCCGAAAGTAATTTTTCGGATGATGAATTCAGCACTTTTACAAATATGCTTCGCGATTGTGTATTGGCATCGATAAAATCCGATTTACGAACAACAACGCCCGGTTTTATCGATTTCTGATCGCTTGAAAATACCTGAACTTTGTCGCCAATTTTAATCCATCTGCTTTTTAGGTTTTCAACCGGAACTTCAATTTCCAACTGGTCGGTACGAATCATTCGTGCAATTTGTCCACCAACGTTAACGTAACCACCTACTTCGAAATTAACTTGTGTGAAAGATCCGTCGAAAGGCGCACGAAGCGAGTGACGACTCAATCTTTTTTCATCTTGCAGAATACCATAATATTCATTAAAAACATTTCGGCTTGCAAGAAATATTTTAAATTTCTCGTTATTGATTTTTGGAAGTTCGGGCAGTTTTTCATCCATCGAAATAGATAAAAAGAATTTGGTAAAATCTTCCAGCTGATTCGGAAAATCAACTTTAACATCGGGAAGTAAAGTAGTAATGGTTGTTAAAAAACTGCTTTTACGAGCTTTAATTGCCAATTCAACTTCGTCTTTATAAATGGTGGCAAGCAACTGTCCTTTTTTGAAAGATGTACCTTTACGAAGTGCGACTTCGCCACTTTGAATTTTTCCGGCTGCCTCAGAAACCAGTGTAACTTCGCTGCTCGATACTACTCTTCCTTTGCGAATTAATGGCGAAGTGATTTCGGAATAATGAACAGTTTCTGCTTTTACAAATCGTTTTAATTCAACTTCCGGCATCCTTGGCGGTTCCGGTTTCATCGAAATAAACAATTTTGAAAGTGCCGCTGAACCCCCTAATAGAATAATTAGTGCAACAACAATAAATGTAATTTTTCTCCAACTCATAGCTTTCTGATCTTTACTATTTTAATGTATATTATATCTTTCTAAACGTTTGTAAGTTGAAATTCATTGGCTTACAAATAAAATCGAGCGCAAAAGTCAACATTTTATCAAAACAAAAAACTTTTTGTCGACAAATGTTTTTTTTACGCTAAATATTTAAAATTGTATGGTTAGCATACCAGCTATTGTAAAGACCCAAAAACCCGAATAAAGTTTAATTGGAATAATTATTTCTTCATTAATTTTTAAAGAAATGTTCAATAAAAAAGATAGTTGCGCTTTTCGACCTTTGATAAAAGGTGTAGAAATGCGTGCTTTGCCTTCGAGAAGAAAACAATTTTGTGTGAATTTAGATTGGAAATGGGCATCGGCTTCCTGTTCACGAACATCCGTATGAACAAACCGGATTTCTGATTTCCGGTAAATTGAACTTTCGGATCGACAACGAATGGTTTTTAACCGAACCCGGAGGCAGTTGGTCGATCCCTCAAAATGTAGAACATGAAGTCGAAATTCTTGAAGATTCAGTGGTTTTAGAACTCTTTTCTCCAATCCGTTCCGACTATCTTCCGCGATAATAAAATGTTTCGTTCATTAATACACTGTATTACTTAAAAGAAATATTAACTTTGCACGCTTATTTTTACGAAGGTAGTTCTGATGCAAGTATTTGAATTTGATACGGTTATAATTGGTAGTGGTCTGGCTGGACTTTCTGCCGCCTTTCATGCTGCAAAGTTTGGTAGTGTGGCTATCATCACTAAATCTCAGTTAGATACAAGTAATTCGTATTATGCACAAGGAGGAATTGCAGCGGCAATTGCAAAAGCTGATTCGCCGGAGTTGCATTTACACGACACGCTGGTTGCTGGTCGCGGGATTTGCGATGTAGATGCAGTGAATGTGTTGGTTAACGAAGGAAAAGAGCGGGTTTTAGAGTTGATCGAAATGGGAATGAATTTCGATCGCGCCAACGGCGACTTTGTTTTAGGTTTAGAAGGAGGACACACGAAACGTAGGATTTTACATGCTGGAGGCGATGCAACTGGAAAAGAACTCACCAGTTTTTTATTGAATTTAGTGAAAGCACAACCATCGATAAAGCCCTTTGAATTTGTTTCGGCCATTCGTTTACTCAGCAACGAAAATTGTATTACTGGTGTGCATGCCTACGATTTCAGCACCAAAAAAAATATTGTTTTTAGCTCGAAATCGGTGATTTTAGCAACTGGAGGACTATCGAGAATTTTTGCTCGCACAACAAATCCGCACACTGCAACTGGCGACGGAATTGCAATGGCCTACGAAGTTGGAGCCCGACTTGCCGACCTCGAATTTATTCAGTTTCATCCATCGGCCTTGTTTGTGCCCGGAAAAGAAGCTTATTTAATTAGCGAAGCGGTAAGAGGAGAAGGCGCTTGGTTGCTCAATGAAAAAGGCGAACGGTTTATGAAAGACATTCATCCGCTGGCCGAACTGGCACCGCGCGATGTAGTAGCGTACAGTATTTTTAGGCAAATACAGAAATCGGAAAGAAAACACATTTATCTTTCGCTTAAGCATTTAAATAGCGAAAAAATAAAAGAGCGTTTTAAAAATATTTATGAGCATCTTCAGCAATTTGATTTCGATTTAACAAAAGATCTTTTGCCGATTGCACCTGCTGCTCATTATATGGTGGGGGGAGTTCGCACAAATTTAGATGCCGAATCGAATGTTTCGGGATTATTTGTTTGTGGCGAAGTGGCCTCTACCGGAGTGATGGGTGCAAATCGTTTGGCAAGTAATTCATTGCTCGAATGTTTGGTTTTTGGAAAGCGGGCCAGCGAAAAGGCGGCCAGTTTAAAAAAGCAGACTAGCAAACTGAAAATGCCCGATCCAATTAAAATTGAATTTGAAAACGAGGCGTTGTTTTTAAAATATCAAAACGAAATAGCGAATTTGATGATGGAAAATCTGGGCATTGTTCGAAATAAGAAATCGCTAGAAATTGCACTCGCCCGATTTACCGAAATTGTTGAAGAATTTGAAAATTGCGAAAACGAATACAATAAATTAAGAATAAAAAAATCGGCAATCATTTGTCAGTTAATTACCCGGGCCGCTTTAATCAGAGAAGAAAGCAGGGGCGGGCATATTCGGGAAGATTTTCAGAAAGAAAGCCCCGATTTTAACGTTCATATTATTCAGAAAAAAGGAAAAGAAGTTGAGTTCGAATCAATTAGAAAATAGAAAATGGAAGAAAAGATTTTAAAGTCAGCCGAAGTTTTATTCGATTTGGCTTATGCAGAAGATATTGGAAGCGGAGACATAACAACCGATAATCTTATACCGCCGGAAACCAACAAAACTGCGCGTTTGGTTGCAAAAGCCAATGGTGTAATTGCCGGATTACCTGTTGCAGAAATGGTGTTTCGGAAATTTGACCCAAACTTAAAATGGGATGTTAAAATGCCCGATGGAAGTGTGGTTGAACCCGGAGATGTTTTGGTGGAATTTATCGCGAATTATCGAGCATTATTAACCGGCGAAAGAAAAGCATTAAACTTCTTACAGCGACTTTCGGGTATTGCAACCTATGCCAATAAATGTATGAAAGAAATTGAAGGGCATAAAGTTGAAATTCTCGATACCAGAAAAACTTTACCTGGTTATCGTCATTTAGATAAATATGCGGTGCGAATGGGTGGTGCATCGAACCATCGTTTTGGTTTGTACGACATGGTGATGATAAAAGACAATCACATTCAAATAGCTGGAGGAATTAAAGAGGCCGTAGATGCAATTCGTAAAAAGATTCCAAAAAGTATAAAAATTGAAGTGGAAACCACCACAATCGAGCAGGTGCAGGAAGCGTTAGATGCCGATGTTGATATTGTCATGCTCGATAATATGAGTTCGAAACTGATGAAAGAATGTGTCGAGCTGATCAACAAACGGGCAAAAATTGAAGCTTCGGGAAACATGACGATCAAAAGAATTCGGAAAGTTGCTGCCACCGGTGTCGATTATATTTCTATTGGTGCACTTACTCATTCAGTAAAAGCATTAGACATCAGTCAACAAATTATCGATTAATGAATCTGGTTATCGACATAGGAAATACCAGGACAAAATTTTCGGTTATAAATCGTGGAGAAGTAATGATTACGGTTCCGGTGGATGAATTTAAACCGGAGCACATCGATGTGTTAAAACAAGAACACCCCGATCTGAATAAAGTTATTTTAAGCTCGACCAAAAGTTATTCGGAAATCTTAAAAGTAGCTTTGAAGAACAATTTTGAGCAATTTATCGAGTTGGATGCAAATACACCGCTTCCGATCGAAAATTGTTACGAAACAAAAGAAACTTTGGGTAAAGACAGAATTGCCGCGGCAGTCGGAGCAGTTGATTTGTATCCTGATTCGAATGTACTGATTATCGATGCCGGAACCGCAATTACCTACGATTTTGTAAACGACAAAAAACAATATCTGGGCGGAAATATTTCGCCCGGAATAGCAATGCGTTATAACGCATTACATCAATTTACCGGAAAACTTCCTTTGGTAGAACCAAAAGAATACAATAAACTTTATGGCACAAACACCGAAAACGCAATTCGGGCAGGTGTTCAAAACGGCGTTGTTTTTGAAGTAGATAGAACGATTGACGCATTTAAGGAATTTTATAATAATTTAAAAGTTATTATTACCGGAGGCAATGCAGAATTCTTTGATAACAAATTAAAAAATTCTTTCTTTGTACACTTTAATTTATTAGCCTTGGGTTTAAACCGCATATTAGATTATAATGGGGAAATACAGTAGAGTAAG
>JBNKOT010000246.1:0-4703 GCA_050294855.1 Draconibacterium sp.
TCAATCATAAAATAGAAAAGAAGCTGTACAGTTTGGGGAACTGGAAGTAAAAAGTCTTATATTCTTGATTATGCGCTGCATTTTTTACAGCTTCGCCTCCTCAGTTACATATTCGATGCGCTGAGTTTTAACCGGGTTTGTAAATTTATGAGTAATAAAACTACTCATAATTCTGTAAAATTAATAAATGATTGAGGTTTTATTGTCTATTCTAAATGAAAAATAATGATTGTTATTAACAATATAATGTGTCTTTTGGTTAATATATTTGAAGTAAGTTGTTTAGGGTTTCTATTAAAAGTTAATAAGATGTTAATTGATTTTTGGGGTTGATTTTCTCTAAAATAAAAGTCTTTTGTTAGCGGCCAAAAGGTAAGTACTGTTGAATTGCCGATTTTTTACTTCTTCCCTTTCCCGGTTTATTATTGCTGATAATATAAAAAATCCCGATTTTAAGATCGGTGTACATTCCTAATAGTTCCAAACGATCACCGTTATCATTGTAATTATGAACAACATCTATAAAATCGTAATTTACAAAGTTGAGATCTGCGGCTGCCATCAGATAAAATCGGTCGTTAATTTCTGTTCTAAAACCTGTTCCAATCACATAAACAGCAGTTGAAAGTTCATTGTTATAGTTACTGTTTCCTTTTCCAAAAATAAGATCGTTGTCAGGTGCATCGATGTATTTAACTTTTGAGTTGTAGTGTAAAAAACCAAGACCTGCGCGAATAAATGGACTAAATTTAAAACCTTCTGTTTCGTCCAAATTTTTAAAATAATATCTGAAAAAGAATTTCTGACCTGAAAGCTTATTTTCGAACTCAACAGGATCTGTTAATGGTTCCATAAATGCAGAATGGTTACCTTGTGCCGAAAATGAAGGATCCTGGGTTTCGCCTGAGAGTGTTGAGCGGTTAATCTCAAAACCAATTTCGAAATGATTACTGATGGTTTTTGACAGTTCCGCGTCTACTGCAAAGCCCATCTTGTAATCGAATTCGTTTATGGCCTCTGAAAAATCGTTGGGGAATTCTCCAATCATTCTTGATGTGCCGAATTTTGCACCGATGTTCCACCCACTTAAAAATGTGTTTTGGGCACTTCCGTTCAACGATAAAAGAAGAATTAAAGCAACGAGTGCCAGGTATGTATTAAATGGTCGGTACAAATTTTTATTTTGAGTTTTATTTAATGCCACAAAAGAAACCTTTTTTGTTTACAAACTCAACTCTAATTCTTCTTATTTATTGTATTCTATGAACAATATCGTGTGAATAATAGAGGTGCAATTGCTTGGAATTATTTTTGAGAAAAATATGAACTTCTCGCAAAAAAGAACTGCTCTCTTTTGTAAGAACAGTTCTTTTCTATTTTTTTTCCAACCGACGGGTTTTAATTTTTACTAATCCATTCTGCAATCCAATCCCCAACTTCTGATGTTGAATAAGCTTTTCCTTCTGAAATGTCTTCGGTTACAACTGCTTCTTTCATCGAAGCGGCAACTGCTGCACGAATTATTTTTCCTTCTTGCTGTAAATCGAAAGCGTATTCGAATAACATAGCAGCCGAAAGAATTGTCGCAATTGGGTTGGCAATGTTTTTTCCAGCAGCCTGTGGGTACGAACCGTGAATGGGTTCAAAAACCGAGGTGTGGATTCCCATCGATGCTGATGGTAATAATCCTAAAGATCCGGTGATAACACTTGCTTCGTCGGTAAGAATATCGCCAAACATATTTTCGGTAACCATTACATCAAAGTTTTTTGGCCACTGAATGATCTGCATTGCAGCATTGTCAACAAACATGTATTCGGTTTTTATTTCAGGATAATTTGGTTCCATTTCCTGAGCAACTTCGCGCCACAAACGCGAACTTTCCAATACGTTCGCTTTGTCGACAACGGTAAGTCTTTTATTTCGTTTGCCTGCAAATTCGTAGCCCAGTTTCAGGATTCTTTCGATTTCCATGCGAGTGTATGTACAAGTGTCGAAAGCCGTGTTGCCATCGTCTTTTCTTCCTTTTTCGCCAAAATAAATACCACCGGTTAGTTCACGGATGCAAACAAAATCTGCTCCTTCAACCAATTCTCTTCGCAACGGCGATTTGTGCAGTAATGATTCAAATGTTTCAACCGGACGAATATTCGCGTATAATCCGAGTTTTTTACGCATGGTTAAAAGTCCTTGTTCGGGGCGTACTTTTGCTTTTGGATTGTTGTCGAATTTTGGATCGCCAATAGCACCAAAAAGAACAGCATCCGATTTCATGCACAAGTCGTGTGTTTCGGCAGGGTAGGGATCGCCAACCTGATCGATTGCAGTTGCACCTGTTAAACCGTATTCGTATTCTAATTCGTGCTTAAATTTTGTTGCCACAGCTTTTACTGCTTTCATGGCCTGTTCAACTATTTCCGGACCGATTCCGTCTCCGGGAAGAATTGCTAGATTAAGTTTCATGTTTTAAAAAATTGTCGGAAACCGGAATTCCGAATCCCGAGGTTTAAAGTTTTTCCAATTCTCCAAAAAAATGGATCAATCAGAAGTGATTTTGATTTTAATAATACTATCTTAAGAACTGCTGCTCATTACTTTGTCCAGCATTCCGGGTTTAAATTCATTTTCAATAATGTTCAACATTCTGATTGTTGCTTTCATGGCTGCTGCATTCTGATCCGAATCTAAACCTTTGGTTTTAAATTGGTGTTTACCTTCCCATGTTATTATTGTTTCAACAAGTGCATCGGATCTACCTCCGGGAGGGATTGTAACCACATAATCCATTAAAGTAGGAAGTGGTTTATCCAGTTGTTTGTAGATTTTTTTGATTGCACGCGCAAATGCGTTAAATTGTCCGTCGCCGTCGCTGAATTCTTCGTAAATCTGTCCTTCTATTTCAAGTGCAACATTGGCAACTGGTCGCAAACCCATGGTATGATTTACCGAATAGTTGATCACTCTTACCTTCTGTTCCATCAAATCGTTTTCGAGTACATCGGCAACAATGTAAGGAAGGTCTTCGTTCGAAATGGTTTCTTTTTCGTCGGCCAATTCAATAATCCGGTTGGTTACCTTTTTGAGTGCTTCTGCATCGAGTTCAATTCCAAGGTCTTTGAGGTTCTTTTTTATGTTTGCTTTACCCGAAGTTTTTCCCAGCGCATATTCTCTTTTTCGACCAAAGCGTTCGGGAAGCAATTCGTTAAAATAGAGGTTGTTTTTGCTGTCGCCATCGGCATGAATTCCACTGCACTGGGTAAACACAAACTCACCTATTAGCGGTTTGTTGGTTGGAATCCGAATTCCTGAAAAGGTTTCAACCAACCTCGAAACTTTGTTTAATTCGCTTTCGTTCACATTGGTTTTCATTTTTAAATGATCTTTTATCGTTGCTATTACACTCGATAAAGGAGCATTTCCGGCGCGTTCGCCCAATCCATTTACAGTCGTGTGAACACAAGTTATTCCGGCTTTTATGGCATGAAAAACATTGGCAATGGCCAGGTCGTAATCGTTGTGTGCATGAAAGTCGAATTTTACATCGGGAAATGACTCGATCATTTCTTTACAAAACTCGTAAGTTTCATCCGGATCGAGAATTCCCAGTGTGTCGGGAAGCATAAAACGTTCGATGTTTTCGTCCTTTAGTTCGTCGATCATAAAATGAACGTAATCTTTTGAACTGCGCATTCCGTTCGACCAGTCTTCGAGATAGATATTTACTTTAATACCCATTTCCTTTGCGTTAGAAAGCACATTTTTTATGTCTTTCACATGTTCTTCCGGAGTTTTTCGAAGTTGTTCGCTTACGTGTTTTAACGATCCTTTACACAGCAGATTGATTACTTTTCCACCGGTGTCTTCGATCCATTGCAAAGAGATTTTGCCGTCGACAAAACCCAAAACTTCAATTTTATCGAGTACGCCATTTTGTGCCGCCCAATCCATAACTCGTTTTGTGCCCTTAAACTCTCCGTCCGAAACACGGGCAGACGCAATTTCAATACGATCGACTTTTACATCTTTCAGCAATACTTTTGCTACACTAAGTTTTTCTCCTTCACTAAAAGAAACCCCCGAAGTCTGTTCACCATCGCGAAGTGTGGTGTCCATTATCGTCAAACATTTCCCTTTTAAATCTGCTGTTTCGCCTGTCATTTCTGTCTGTTGCTTTTAAAGTGTTGCCTCAAATTCGGCAATCTGGTTTTTCATTCCAACCAGATAATCGATGTCGTCGAGTCCGTTTTGCAAACAATGTTTTTTATACGGATTGATTTCGAATGTAGTGCTTTCTCCGCTTGCTGAAATTGTAAAAGTCTGTTTTTCCAAATCAACATCGAAAGTTGAATTCGCATCTGCTTCGATAGTATCAAATATTTTTTGCAGGAACTCAGGACTTACAACAACTGGCAGCAATCCGTTGTTCAGCGCATTGCCTTTAAAAATGTCGGCAAAAAAGCTTGACACTACAACACGGAAACCATAATCGTAGATTGCCCATGCTGCATGTTCGCGGCTTGAACCGCTACCAAAGTTTTTTGCACCTACCAGAATTTTGCCTGAATAGGTTTTGTCGTTTAAAGGAAAATCGGCTTTTAAACTTCCGTCTTTTTCGTATCGCCAATCGCGAAACAAGTTGTCGCCAAATCCTTTGCGCTCAACTGCTTTTAAAAAGCGAGCCGGAATAATCTGATCGGTGTCCA
>JBNKOT010000247.1:0-3464 GCA_050294855.1 Draconibacterium sp.
ATACATCGGGCAATTTCGCCTTTTGTTTGAGGAATAAACTGATCTGTTTTTGTACAATATTCCTGAATCGCTTTTGGCATATTTCCGGGGTTCAAAAAAACTGCTTCATCTGGATTGATCAAACATTTAAAGGGTTCAGCCGCTTCGCTTAAATCTACAATTTCCTGCCAGTCGATTTCACTTTCCTCATCCCAAATGCGTTTGCATTCCTGAATCAACCACATTCCCATAATGTTTTTTAGAAAGCGAGTGGTTCCGTCAACTCCTCCTTCGTTGGTAAAATTCATTTCCATCGTTTGATCAGAAACCAACGGTTTTTCGCTTTCGATACCCAATAACGACCAGGTTCCTGAACTTAAGTAAGCCCAGTTTTTTCCTTTTGCCGGTACCGAAACAATTGCCGATGCCGTGTCGTGAGAGGCTACTGCAATACAAGGAATTTTTTCACTCCCGCAAACTTCCTGAATTTCAGGTAAAATATCGCCAACAGCAATTCCCGGCTGTACAATCTCTTCAACTAAATCTTCAGAAATGCCTGCGGCCACAAACAGCTTAAATTCCCATTCAGCTTTCCCTGGTTTTAACAACTGTGATGTACTTGCAATCGTGTATTCATTTTTTTTGATTCCTGTAAAAAGGAAGTTCAATGTATCGGGAGTAAACAATAAACTTGCGGCAATATTTAATCTTGAATATTTTTCCTGAACCGAGGCAAAAAGCTGAAAAAGCGTATTGAATTGCAAAAATTGAATTCCGGTAAGCGAATACACATCCTTTCGAGGAAGTACTTTAAAAAAATCTTCGATGGCAGTGTCTGTTCTGTGATCGCGATAGGCAAATGGCAAACCCACCAATTGCCCCGACTTGGAAATCAATGAATAATCGACGCCCCAGGTATCAATTCCAATCGAGTCGGGTTGAATATTAAATTCCGAAATACATTTTTTTAATCCGGTTTTTAACTCGTCAAACAAACTGTATATGTTCCAGTAATAATTACCATGAATTCGTGTCATCTGGTTTTTAAAACGGTGGATCTCTTTCAGTTCCAACTTATTATTTTCTAAAATTCCAAGAATTGCACGCCCGCTGGATGCACCTAAATCGAAGGCTAAAAAATGCTTTTTACTCATTGCTACTTATACCTAAATGGTTGCTTAAAATAGTCTTTTTCGTCGAAAACAACAATCCTGTTCTATCCTGAGAAATAAAAACTTGAATGTTAGTTTTAGCAAAAGAGAAACCAAAATTAAACGAATTTCCGTAAATTGTGAGGATCAATTATTCAATTAAAAAATAACTGTCATGAAAAATCTAAAATCCATCCTTCTAATGATTCTCTTTTCGCTTTTTATTATGCAACCTGTACAAAGTCAAAAACTATTAAAAAAAATCACAAAAAAAGTGAATCAAAAAGCAGAAGAACGTCTTGAAAAAAAGCTGGATAAGGAAATAGATAAAGGGCTCGACAAGCTTGAAGATGAATTGGATAAAAATTCAGCCGAAGAGTCTACTGAAGAGTCTGTTTCGTCAGACAACCTGCGGCTTCAACGTATGATGAATAAGATTGGAATTTCGACAACTCCAGTTCCGATTAACGAAAATTATTCGTTTGATCATTTAATTCAAATGCACATTGAAGAGTATGATAAAAAAGGAAACAAAACCAGCGAAGGCGAATTTATTACTCATTTAGATTCCGATTCAAAATGTATGGCTTATCAAGCCATCGACGGTGACATGGCGAGCAAAAATCAGGGATTGTTTATTCTCGATATTGAAAATGAAGCAACAATAATATTAAGCGAAGAGAATGGCGAAAAAAAGGGAATTGTTTATGGGATAAAGGGTTTTATGGAAACAATGGGAGAAAGCTATGAAGTAGAAGAATTAGAGGACACACCGGAAGCTTATTTGGCCAATCCGAATGTAAAAAAAACGGGGCGCACCAAAAACATCGCCGGTTATAAATGCGAAGAATTTGTTTATTCCGATGAAAATTCAGAATCAAATATTTGGATTACGCAGGACTTAAAAATGAAAACCAATGACTTTTTTAGTACCGTATTTAAAACGAGTGTTTATTCGCATGGCATTCCATGGGGTTACATGATGGAAACTACAACTCTTGAAAAATCGAATGGTGAAAAATCTACGATGCAGGTAACCAAAGTAGATACAAATTCGAATACAAAATTCTCAATAGGCGACTACCAGATCACCAATTTAGGTTCTTTCCAGCCGCCTGCTGAGGAATAGTTTTATGCAAAAACTTAATTTTAAATACTTAGAAGAAATTCGGCACTTGGTTTAAATGTCTCCGGATCCATTTCAACAAAGAAATTTTTAACACCACCAACTTTTGCAGCTTCGAAAAAATCATTCCAATCAACAATTCCTTGTCCAATCGGCACGTGTTTTTCCAGTTCTTTTGAGTAATCAGCCAGGTGAGCTGAAATAAAACGTCCCGGATATTTTCGGAAATAATCAACCGCCTGATAACCGATATCAACAACGGCAACCTGAAACTGCATTTTTACCAAATCCGGATCGAGAACCTTTAACATTTCGTCGTAAATCAGTTCATCACCACGTTTTTCGAATTCCATGTGATGATTGTGAAATACCATTTGAATTCCGGCTGCTTTTGTTTTTTCACCCAGTTTATTGAGCTCCTCGCAAGCTTTTCGATAATCGTCGACCGAAGCATCTTCCGCCAGCCAAAAACTGGAAGCGACTATTTGTTTCATTTCCAACTGCTGCGCCCACTCAATTCTGTTTTCAAGACTATCGCGCAACTCCGCCATTCCGTAATGCGAACTCACACATTTCAAACCGGCATCGTCCACAATCTTTTTCATTTCGGTTCCGCTCATTTTATTTAGCGGGGCAAAACCGGCGTCGGAATATCCTAAAGGAGAACACATTTCAACCTGTTTATATCCCAAACCTGCCATCATTTTTAGCGTTCCCGAAAAATCGGCGATTAGTTTTTCCCGGATTGTCCAAACCTGGAATCCAAAAGTTTTTGTTGCTGTGGAACAACTTGAAAGGCTAAATGGAAGTTGACTTAAAAGGGCCGCATAACCGACTACAGTGCCTGTGGTTTTGACGAAGTTTCTTCTTGTTGATTTCATATTTATTTTGGTTTAGTTTAGTTGATTTGATTATTATCGTTTTTTCAACGTAGAAGCTGCATGTTTCGACGCAAAAAAGGTCTTCTTTCTAATCCAGGTTTCAGCTGCGTCGATTTTCATTTCTGCGGTGTTGCCGTTCTTAATGGAGCACGTGACGTCGAACCTGCCGCACGCGCAAAGCAGTGTGAAAACGGCTGCGGATATAATGAGCAGGCATATTTTTTTCATCTAAAACTCCTTTTCCGCGGGCGGGGAAACGACCGCCGTGCCGTCTTCGAACGTTACCACAACCCTGAAATGGAGCAGCCCCTGCTCGGTCCACCAGTC
>JBNKOT010000248.1:0-5872 GCA_050294855.1 Draconibacterium sp.
AAGATCTTTGAAAGGGGATAGCAACGTAACAGAAAATAACCATCCGTCAGCTGACGGAAACGGGTGAAAAGGTGCGGTAAAAGCGCACCGGTGATTATGGTAACATAGTCAGCCGTACGTCTCACGGGTTGCAAAGCCAAATACATCCTGATTGTTTGCCGCTGTTGCGGTACAGTAAAGCTGCCCGCTTTATTTCTTTTAGCACAAAGATGTCAGGAGGGGTAGGCTGCAGGATCACGGCAGTAATGTCGTGACTAGATAAATGATAAAGACTCTCCGTCAGCTGACGGAGGGAACAGAACCCGGCTTACAAGCCTGCCATTTTTTTAATTTATCAAAACAAAAAAAATGCCCGTTGAAAAATCTTCAACGGGCAATCTATTTATGTAATTCTTTACTTTCTACTGAATTGGATAAATTTTATTTTCGGCCAGATAATCTAAAACTTTATCGATGTTTAACTCATTCTCTTCGGGATTAAAGACCAGTTTTGCATTTTCCGGTTTCTCGTATTCCAAATCAACTCCCGGCAGGTTTTTGGTTTTTCCTTCTTCGATTAATTCGTACAACTTCGGTTTATTGTTTTTGCAATATTCCAAAGTTGCATCCATGTAGAAGAGGTGAAAACGTTCTTCGCCAATAATTTCAGCGATCTGATTTCTTAACGATTCGTTTCTCGAAATAAACGAGCAGATGGTAATAATCCCCTGATCGTTCAGCAATTTACAAATGTGTGCTACTCGTCGTAGATTTTCGGCACGGTCGGCCGGCGAATAATCCAGTTCGCGGTTAATTCCAAAACGTACCGAACTTCCGTCGAGTAAAACTGCAGTTGCACCGTTGTCGAATATTTTTTTCTCCAAACTAAATGCCAACTCATTTTTTCCTGAACCATGTAATCCTGTAATCCAGATGGTTTCTCCTTTTTGATGCAGTTTTTGCTGACGCTCGCTGCTTTGAATTAGTGACTTACCAAGCGCAATTTTTTGCTTGTCGACATCGGTAATTCTCGATGGTAAATCTTTGTTGTTCAAACGATCGATGATCATTCCAACAGCCGCAGTATTGTGGGTTACCGGATCGATCAAAACAAACGAACCCGTTTGACGGTTCTTTTTGTAAGGGTCGAAATACAAAGGTTTTGTCGTTGTAACCACCACACGACCAATTTCATTTAAATTGAAATTTTCCTGGTTCGACTTTTCCAGTGTATTCACATCAACTTTGTATTGAACTTTGTCGATGCGTGCTTTTGCTGAATTGTTAGCTTGTTTGATGTAAAATTGTGTCGAAAGGTTCATCTGTCTTTCGTCCATCCAAACCAACATGGCTTCAAACTGTCGTTCAATCCGCGGAAGATTATCGGGGTGAACTAACATGTCGCCGCGCGAAACATCAATTTCATCTTCGAGTGTAACCGTTACCGATTGAGGAGGAAATGCGTAATCCAGCTCTTTATCGTAAGTAACAATCGATTTTACTTTCGATTTTTTTAGCGAAGGTAAAACCATTACTTCGTCGCCTTTTGAGATAATTCCGGAAGCAACCGAAGTTGAGAATCCACGGAATTTAATATCGGGGCGAAGTACATATTGCACCGGAAATCGCAGGTCGGTGAAATTTCTGTCGCTGCTGATGTGCACCGATTCCAAAAATTCCAACATACAATTTCCATGGTACCACACCATGTTTTTTGAAGGTTCAACAACATTGTCGCCTTTTAGTGCCGAGATTGGAATAAAATGAATATCAGGAATATCGAGTTGTGCTACAAACGATTCGTAATCGGCTTTAATCTCATCAAATCTTTCTTCGCTGAAATCGACCAAATCCATTTTATTTACAGCAATCACAACGTGTTTAATTCCTAGAAGCGAAACTAAAAATGTATGTCGTTTGGTTTGTGTGATTACACCGTAACGCGCATCAATCAAAATAATGGCAAGGTTTGCGGTAGAAGCACCGGTTACCATATTTCGGGTGTACTGTTCGTGTCCGGGAGTATCGGCAATAATAAATTTACGTTTTGCAGTCGAGAAATACCGATACGCCACATCGATGGTAATTCCCTGTTCGCGCTCGGCTTTTAAGCCGTCGAGCAGCAAGGCATAATCGATGTCTTCTCCAGCGTGACCAACACGTTTGCTGTCGCGTTCCAAGGCATCCAATTGATCTTCGTACAACATTTTACTGTCGAACATCAAACGACCGATTAGTGTCGATTTTCCATCGTCAACCGAACCGGCCGTTAAAAGTCGGAGCAGGTCTTTCTTCTGATCCTGATCAAGGAATTCCTGAATGTTGAGTTTTGTATCTTTTGTTGTCATTTTGTTCTTTTTTGTGTTGCTGTGATGCTGTGTTGCTGTGTTGCTGTATTGCTGTAACGCACAGTCAAACGGCTACACGGCTTAACTGCTTCACATTAAAAGTACCCTTCTCTTTTTTTCTGTTCCATACTTGCTTCCTGGTCGAAATCGATAACACGGGTTGTTCTTTCCGAAACGGTTACGGTCATCATTTCTTCCACAATCTTTTCGATGGTGTCGGCTTCCGATTCAATAGCACCGGTTAACGGATAACACCCTAGTGTGCGGAAACGGACTTTTTTCATTTCAGCTTTATCACGTAATTCTTTTGGCATGCGGTCGTCGTCTACCAAAATTAAACTTCCGTCCATGTTAACAACCGGACGTTCTTTTGCAAAATACAAAGGAACAATTGGAATATTCTCTAAACGAATGTACTGCCAAATGTCTAATTCTGTCCAGTTCGAAATGGGGAAAACACGAATCGATTCTCCTTTTTTAACCCTCGCATTATAGATGTTCCACAACTCGGGTCGCTGGTTTTTGGGATCCCACTGATGAAAACTGTCGCGGAAAGAGAAGATACGTTCTTTTGCGCGCGATTTTTCTTCGTCGCGGCGTGCACCACCAAAAGCTGCATCGAATTTGTATTTATCCAAACCGGCAAGCAAAGCCTGTGTTTTCATTACATCGGTATGAACTTTACTCCCGTGCGTAAATGGTCCAACGCCACTTTCAAAAGCTTCTTTGTTATGGTGAACAATTAAATCCCAGCCTTTTTCTTTGGCGTATTTTTCGCGGAAATCGATCATTTCTTTAAACTTCCATTTCGAATCGATGTGCATCAGTGGAAATGGAACTTTGCCTGGATAAAATGCTTTTTCGGCCAAACGCACCATTACCGATGAGTCTTTACCGATGGAATACAACATTACCGGGTTTTCAAATTCAGCTGCCACTTCGCGAATAATGTGTATCGCTTCTGCCTCCAGTTCCCGTAGATTTGTTAAACTGTATTCATTCATGAATAAGTACTTATTTTTTTGCTTCAGTTAATATTATTTTGAGGAGTGCAAAGATAAAATTTTTCTATGAACGGCATATTTTCTAAAGCGTTTAGCACCCAAAAGTTAACTTATTTAAGACTAAAAACTCCAGAAATATGGAATAAGTATCATAGAAAGGATGAAGGCAAGGATATTTAGTGGCAGACCAATTTTTACGTAATCGGAGAATTTATAATTTCCAATGGCCTGCACGATCAGGTTGGTTTGATATCCAATTGGTGTCGAAAAACTTGCCGAGGCTGCAATGGCAATGGTAACAAAAAAAGGTTTTGGATCGATTCCGAGCTGTTGAGCAGCAGAAAGTGCAATGGGGAAAACTAAAGCTGCAGCTGCGTTATTTGTAATAATTTCGGTAAAAATAGCAGTGATTAAATACAAAGCAGCCAATATTCCGATGGGACCAAATGCTTTGGAAAAATTTATGGTAGCTTTTGCCATTCCTTCGGCAGCACCCGAGTTTTGCATGGCTTTGCTAATGGCAAATGCACAGGCAATGGTCACCAAAACATCCCAGCTAATGGCTTTTGTATATTTCTGATGTGGCATAATTTTCATCCAAATCAGCAGTATTGCTGCAATCGATGAAAAGTAGAACATGTCGTATGTAATGCCATCGGGCGAGCTAATAAATTTGCCGACAGTTGTTCCAATAATCATAGCGATTAATATAATAAAGGCCAGCCATTTTTTCCAGAATGTACCTGTAGTCCGGTAATCGCGAATGTACGAGGTGAGGTAAAAAATCTTAGAATCGCCCCAGCTTTCAATAAATTTTTCGGTTGTTAATAACACAAGGTTATCGCCGGGTTTCAGCTTTAATTTGTCCATGTTCGAAGTAATCCGCTCACCGTTTCGATGAATCGCTAAAACTACAGCCTGATAATGCTCGTAAAAATTAAACTCCGGAATTGTTTTCCCGACAGCCGGAAAACGTGGTGCAATAACTGCTTCGTACTGTTTTAATTTGTCTTTCGGAATGTCTTTTACCAAATCTATTCCACTCATTCTTAAATTTTCGTTCGCCAGAATGTAGTTTAAACGATCAGATTTTCCGGCAAGTAAAAGTTTGTCGTTGGCCAGCAGTTTGAAAGTTCCTTTTTTTGTTTCAATAATATTCCCATCGCGGTTAATACTTTGAAGCAAGAGATTTTTTAATTCTTTTGCTCTTCCGTTTTTAACTTCCAGTCCAACAAGTTTGCTGTTTTCTGGTATCCAAACGTCGTAATAATAATCTTTAAATTCGGTCCGGCTTTTTGAGTTAAAAAAAATCTTTTCTCCGGGAAGGAATTTATTACTCATTATCGACATGTAAATGGTTCCGATTACTGCAACAAAAACACCCACTTTCCCGAGCTCGAACATACTAAAACCTTCGTAACCATTTTCGATAATCAAACCATGTACAACAAGGTTGGTGGAGGTCCCGATCAGGGTACACATTCCGCCAAAAATAGTTGCAAACGAAAGCGGGATAAGGAATTTTTTAGAAGAGAGGTTTAGTTTTTCTGACCATTTTTTTATGATGGGTGCAAAAATGATCACCACCGGAGTATTGTTTAAAAATGCAGAAAGTATCGATACCGGAAGCATTATTTGTGGAATGAGAAATACCATTTTTCTTCTTTTTCGCGGAAGGTAGGTTTGCGCCACACGATTTAAAATTCCCGATTGTCGAATTCCTTCACTTACCAAAAATAAAACGCCAATGGTAATCATCCCCTTATTGGAGAAACCCGCCAGCATTTCGGTATCGGTAATTATTCCGGTGGCCATTAGAACAACGGCAGAGGAGAAGAAAACCAGCCCCGGTCGCATCACTTCCTTGGCCAGAGCTACAATGGTGATAATTACAACTGCAAATACGATATATCCTTCGAGTGTCATATAGCTAATTATCGGTATTTGTTTTGGCCAGAAATATCATTACTCATTCAAAAATCAAATCTAATACTAAAATTGAATCCTTTCAAATAATTCAAGTAAATTCTGATTTTTTATAAATCACAACAAGGCATAAAGTTTCATTTCGATAAATGTTAAGTAATTTAATATTGCGATTTGAATTAATGAGGATGGTCAAATATTTTGGTTATCAATAGTTAAGGACGTGATCGAAGTTTTTTTGTAAATTGTTGGTTTGAATTTTTTTTGAAAAAAGACATTTTTGATTTGTGCGAAAAAAAATAAATACTACTTTTGCATCGCCTTTGAAAAACAAAGGTACTCAAGGATGACTCAGTAGCTCAGTTGGTAGAGCACATCCCTTTTAAGGATGGGGTCCTGGGTTCGAGACCCAGCTGAGTCACACCACAAAAAAGCTTCGAAGAAATTCGGAGCTTTTTTTGTTTCCATTTTTTCAGTATTCTGCATAACTTAATGATTAAAGTTAAGTGCATTAATAAGATCTCATTAAATAGCTATCCAAATCAAGGAATATCAAAAATTTAGACATAAAAAATGCCCTCTCGGGCAAAAAGGAAGGGGAAAGCTCTATGGACG
>JBNKOT010000249.1:0-5262 GCA_050294855.1 Draconibacterium sp.
CAATTTATTGAGAGAAATTGGGGATAAAACTTTTGATGAAATCAAACAGGAAGGAGAAAAAATCTGGAACAAGGAATTAGCAAAAATCAGCGTTGAGGGTGGAACCGAAGAACAACAAAAAACGTTTTATTCTAGTTTGTACCGCACGCTGTTATTTCCCCGCAAATTTTATGAGTTAAACGCTCAAAACGAAATCGTTCATTACAGTCCGTACAACGGAGAAGTACTTCCAGGATATTTATTTACCGACAATGGTTTTTGGGATACTTTCCGCGCCGTATTTCCATTCTTTACCTTGATGTATCCTGAATTAAACGGACAAATTATGGCAGGTCTGGTTAATACTTACAAAGAAAGTGGTTGGCTTCCCGAGTGGGCAAGTCCCGGTCACCGTAATTGTATGATTGGCTCCAACTCTGCATCGCTGATTGCCGATTCGTATTTAAAAGGAATCAGGGGTTACGACATTGAAACCTTGTACGAAGCAATGATAAAAAATACTTTAGGTTACAACAAGGATGTTACTTCGGTTGAGCGTTTGGGTGCAAAAGAATACAACGAGTTGGGCTATGTTCCTTACGACATTGGAATCAGGGAAAATACAGCACGGACACTGGAATATGCTTATGCCGATTATTGTGTCTGGAAGCTTGGTAAAGCGCTGGGTAAACCAAAAGCAGAAACCGATTTATATAAAAAACGGGCAAGAAATTATGTAAACGTTTTCGATCCGGAAGCAAAATTAATGCGTGGCAAAAACGAAAACGGAGAGTTTCAGGCACCATTCAGTCCTTATAAATGGGGCGATGCTTTTACTGAAGGCAACAGTTGGCACTATACATGGAGTGTTTTTCATGACATTGAAGGTCTTAAAAACTTAATGGGTGGCGACAAGGAATTTGTTGAAATGCTTGATTCTGTTTTTGTAGTTCCACCCATTTTCGACGAATCGTATTATGGTGCAGTAATTCACGAAATCAGGGAAATGCAGATTGCCGGAATGGGAAATTACGCCCACGGAAATCAACCTATTCAACACATGATATATTTGTACAATTATGCAGGTGCTCCGTGGAAAACGCAAAAATGGACACGCGAAGTTTTAAATAAATTGTACTCATCGCAAGCCGACGGATATTGTGGCGACGAAGACAACGGACAAACCTCGGCATGGTATGTTTTTAGTGCGATGGGGTTTTATCCGGTTTGCCCGGGAACCGACGAATATATTTTGGGTGCTCCGCTTTTCGATAAAATTATACTGCAACTCGAATCGGGAAATGAATTTGTAATTCATTCAAGTAATAATTCAGACGAGAACATGTATGTTGATAATATTGTATTGAACGGAAAAATGTGGAACAAAAATTTCATCAAACATTCCACCATTCGCGATGGCGGCGAAATTACATTCTCGATGACCGATCAGCCAAATAAAAAACGTGGAACTTCAAAAGAGAGTTTCCCGTATTCGATGACCAACGAAGAATAGGAACTTATAAGATTTCAAATCGAAGATTCCATCTTTCAGTAAAATGCTGCGGGATGGAATTTTTTTTTTAGCAATTCTTGTTTTTTGTTGAATCAAAAATAATCCTGCTCACAATTCTTCCTCTACTTTATTTTATTTCTGCAAAATATCTTCTAAAATTATTCAAACAACCAACTTAACAAAAGATGAAAACAAAAGCTTTAATAATTGCATCTGCTTTTGTAGAATTTATCGTCATTCAAAATCTGCTGGTTTTTGTTTTTTCTTTGGCAAATGCACAAAGTGTTCGTACCGAAGTGGTTGTATTGCCTTGTTTCTCGACATTAAGAGGAACCGTATTGCACTGCATTCGAGAGAACAAAAGAGAAATAATAATTTCAGGGTTACCATCAGGAATTGATTACGATCTTTAAAATCGATTCTGTTTTGTCGGTAACTTTAAACCGATTATCGATTCGTTTTCCCATAATCCAGATAATTTTTTTTCCGCTGCAAAGCAACCAGGTATTTTCTTTTTCGTGAATCGGAATTTTCTGATCGATAAAAAAGTCGCTCACTTTTTTAAAACCTGTCATTCCGATAGGTTGAAAATAATCGCCTTGTTTCCATTTTCTAATCAATAAAGGAAATTCAATTTCATTGCTGTCGATACAAGCAACATTTACTTTTTTGATGATTTTAAAATCGGTAGCCGGTATTTTTTCAATCGAAATATCGTAAGGTTCAAATAATTCAATGTCCTGCTTTTCGATGTAAAAAATTCGTTCTTCTTCTTGCTTTATTGCTGAAATAAAAAGCGATTCTCGGTCTTTAATGATTCGATGTGTTTTGGAATAGAATTGTTTTCCCGATTCGGTATCTAAACTGCTAAAAACCTCATCGACAACTGTTGAATTAAAATTGTAGTCGCTTAATATTTCGAGTAATAATATCTGGGGAAACTGAGAATTTTTCAGCCAATCGATGACAATTTCAATGTTATCATCGTGCTGTTGTATGATGTTCGATTTTTCGATATCCAGAAAACCCGAATACACATTTTCCGCATCTTTCAAATTCGAGATACTTGCCAAAAGGTTCTTTTTGAACGCCGGATTTAATTCAGCGAAAAGCGGTAAAATTTTATTCCGTAAAAAGTTCCGTTGATAAACAACTTCGTTATTACTCGAATCTTCGCGAAAATCAACAAAATTTTCTTTTGCATATTTTTCAATCTCGCTGCGACCGGCAAAAAGCAAAGGTCGAATTATTCTACCTGCCTTTTCTTTGATTCCTGTTAATCCTTTTATTCCTGTTTTTCGCGAAAGATTAAGGAAAAATGTTTCGATTAAATCGTCCTGATGATGTGCCGTTGCAATAAAATCAAAGCCATTTTCTTTTCTCACATTTTCGAAAAATTCGTACCTCAAATCGCGGGCGGCCATTTCAATCGAAATCCCGTTAATCGCGGCATGTTCTTCGGTGTCGAAGGTTTTAAAAAATGCCGGAATTCCATGAATTAGAACTTTATTCCGAACCAATTCTTCATCGCCATCCGACTCATTTCCACGCAATTGAAAATTACAATGCGCCACGCCATATTCGAAACCCGATTTTTCGAACAAATGCAAAAGCACCATACTATCGATTCCTCCGCTAACTGCAAGCAATACTTTTTGTTCAGGTTTAAAAAGTTGTTTTTCTTCTAGATTTTGAAGGAATTGATTTTGCATTTTTTACTTCCTTTTTCCCACTAATTGTACAATATTGATAATAACTTCAACCGATTTTAACATCGAGGGAATGGGAACAAATTCAAAGGGTCCGTGGAAATTATGCCCACCGGCAAAAATATTAGGACACGGCAAACCATCGTACGAAAGTCTTGCTCCGTCGGTTCCTCCTCTGATTGCCCTAATGATAGGTTTAACACCAGCCTGCTCCATTGCTTCTGTTGCAATATCGATGATGTGCATTACCGGTTTAATTTTTTCTCGCATGTTAAAATACTGATCGGTGATTACCAACTCCACCCGATTTTCGCCAAATTCAAGATTGATAAACTGAACAATTTCGGTGAGCAGTTTTTTCTTTTGTTCAAATTTTTCGAAACTGTGATCGCGAATAATATACTGCAATTCGGCTGTTTCAACATTTCCGTTCAACGAAAGCAAATGAAAAAAACCTTCGTACTTTTCGGTGTTCTCCGGACGTTGTGCCGGCGGCAACATTCCGATTAATTTGTGCGCCACCAACATGGCATTAATCATTTTGTTTTTTGAGGCTCCCGGATGAACACTTCTTCCTTTAATTTTAATTTTTGCACCGGCAGCATTAAAATTTTCGAATTCGAGTTCTCCAATTTCTCCACCGTCGAGTGTGAAGGCAAAATCGGCACCAAATTTTTTCACATCGAAATGATCGGTTCCATGCCCCACTTCTTCGTCGGGTGTAAATCCGATTTTTATTTTTCCGTGTTTTAAGTCTTTTGAATTCAAAATGATTTCAGCAGCAGTTACAATTTCTGCCACACCGGCTTTATCATCGGCACCAAGCAAAGTTGTACCGTCAGCAGTAATAATATCTTGTCCGATATATTTTAATATCTCCGGAAATTCTTTGGGATTGATGGCAACACCATTTTTTAGTTGAACCGGTTTTCCATCGTAATTTTTAACAATTTGAGGATTTACATTTTCGCCCGAAAAATCGGGACTGGTATCCACATGCGAAACAAATCCTACAACTTCTCCCCCTTCAACACCTTTAGCCGGAATGGTTGCTGTTACGTAACCATAGTTATCCATTTCAACCTCACTCAATCCAATTTCTTTAAGCTCGTCGACCAACTTTCGCATAAAAACCAGTTGCCGGTCGGTACTCGGATAGGTTTTGCTTTCCGGATCGGAGGTGGTATATTCTTTGGCATATCGGATAAATCTTTCTACTACTTTTTCCATTTTATTGTTGTTGTTCTTAAATTTATTACATCGTCCAAATATACAAATTTAAAATACGTCCAGCCGAATTTTTGCTACTGAACAATCACAGTATTTTACGAAACGCATTTCAATTTTTCATGTCCGACTAATACGAAAAAACGGTGGCTAAAAGCACACAATATGAATGATATCAGTTAATTGAAAACTTAACAATAAAATGCACGAATGTTTATAACTATTCGACTCAATAAACGTAATATAAATCGCAAAAGAAACTAAAAAATCAAAATTGCTATGGTAAGAAATAAATTATTATGGTTAATACCTATCGGATTATGTATTTTTATTTTTTGGGGCTGTGAATCCAATTCTCAAAAAAGCGAAGATAAAAATGCTGCAACAGAAAATGTAATTAGTGAAGAATTGCATAAAGCACACTGCGATTTGCTTGCAGAAGCTAATGAAGAGCTTGCCGGCATCAATCAAAAAGTCAGAGATTTGAATGATAAAATTCGTGAAAAAGGTGGAAAATTTACCGATGCTCAGAATACGGCACTTGATAATTTTGAAATCAAACAAGCTTCCATAAACAAACGAATGCACGAAATCAAAAATATTAAGGAGGAGGATTGGGAGGAATTTAAAACCAGCTTTGAAAAAGACCTGAACGAAATAAAAAGTATAATCGACAAGATTTTAGGCGAATTCTAATTTTTGCATTATTATCGGGGCGATTAATGTCGTCTGGTGAATGTTTCATTTTCTCCAGCAGCAGCAACTACAATACGTTGAATTGAAAATCTATTGTTTCATTTCCGAATGAAATTCAATTAACCTGAGTTCGATATA
>JBNKOT010000250.1:0-8279 GCA_050294855.1 Draconibacterium sp.
GAAACATCAATTTTGTAATTGCTGCTTCTGTTGTCATGTCTTTGCCCGAAACTACGCCCGCATTTAAAAGCTCCAAACTTGTCTGGTATTGCCCCATTACTACCTTCCCACCTTCGCACTGTGTAATGTTCAAAACCACTATTCCTTTTTTAATGGCTTTTTTTATACAACTGATCAACCACCGTGCTGTTGGAACATTTCCAGATCCAAAAGTTTCCAAAATTACTCCTTTTAATCCTGGTGTGTCTAGTATCGAGTTAAAAACATTTTTATTAATCCCCGGAAAAATTTTTAAAATCACCACATTATCGTCGAAATTGGAATTTACTTTAAGAATACCTTTATTCTCGGCATACGCAATAAAATCGGTGCTGTATTTAATATCGACTCCGGCAACTGCCAGTTCGGGGTAATTTACCGAACGAAACGCACTAAATAATTCGGCATCGCGTTTTAGTGTCCTATTTCCGCGGTACAATTTAAAATCGAAATAAATGCATACTTCGGGAACAATACTTGCACCATCTTTTTTTGCAGCTGCAATTTCTACCGATGTAATCAGATTCTCTTTTCCATCGGTTCGTATCATTCCAATTGGTAATTGCGAACCGGTGAGAACAATGGGTTTATCCAAATTCTCGAACATATAACTCAGTGCCGATGCTGTATAAGCCATGGTATCGGTTCCGTGCAAAACCACAAAACCGTCGAACTCACTGTAATTTTTTTCGATGGTTTTTGCAATTTTCACCCAAACTTTTGGATTCATGTTCGATGAATCGAGCGCCGGGTTAAAAGTGATGGTTTTAATAAGAAAGTTGTATTTTTTTAATTCCGGAACAAATTCCTGAATTTTATCGAACTTAACCGGCACAAGCGTTTTGTTCTGCGGATGTTGAACCATTCCGATTGTGCCTCCGGTATAAATAATAAGTATTGAAGTTTTTTTTATTGGCTGTTTACCCATCTTTTTGAAATAAAAACAGGTGCAATTTATTAAATTCCAAATAGATTTCGTGCATTTGCAGTGGTTATTTCAGCCACTTTTTCAACCGGAACGTCATAAATTTCGGCGATTTTCTGTGCAATAAATATTAAATAAGAACTTTCGTTTCGTCGGCCACGTTTCGGAACGGGTGCCAAATAAGGCGAATCGGTTTCTAAAACGATGTTTTTTAAATCAACTTTTTTGATTACTTCAGCTAAAGTGCCGTTTTTAAAAGTAACAACTCCGCCAATTCCGAGCAAAAATCCCTGGTCGACAATTTTACGTGCTTCTTTTTCGGATCCTGAAAAACAATGAAAAATTCCTTTTAATGTACCATCCTGTTCTTCTTTTACTATTTTGTAAACCTCATTAAAAGAATTTCGAAGATGAATAACAATGGGAAGATTGTTGGCTTTTGCTAATTTTATTTGATGCCGAAATGCATCTTTCTGTTCTTCGATGTACGTTTTATCCCAATACAAATCAATTCCAATTTCTCCAATTCCGTAGAACTTTTGTTTGTCGAGCCAGTATTCAATGGCTTCCAGTTCTTCTTTATAATCGGCTTGCACCGAAGTTGGATGCAATCCCATCAATGGATAACAAATGTGTGGATAAGCATTGCTTAAATCCACCAATCGTTTTATTGTACCTGCATCGATGTTTGGAAGAACAATTTTCTTTACATCATTATTATATGCATTTTGCACAACTTCGTCGATGTCGGAATTAAAATCTCCGGTGTAAATATGTGAGTGAGTATCAATCAGCATTTCCAACAATAATTTGTTAAATGTATAAAACGCATTTATTGCCAGAGCGCTGGCTATTTTAACTAATAATTAAATCTTTCATTTTTAATCGCATCGACTTAAATTAAAGCCACTTACGCTTATTAAACTAATGTTAACAAAAGCGGCTTTGCCCATTTTCCAGGATAAAGCCGCTGTTATATTGTTAGAACGATCGAACTTTTCGATCCGTATTTTTTGAAATTTACACCACTCCCTGCGCCAACATGGCTTCTGCAACTTTTACAAATCCGCCAATATTAGCGCCTTTTACATAGTCTACTTTTGAACCATTTTTCCCGTACTGAACACAAGTTTCGTGAATGTCTTCCATAATTCCTTTCAAACGGGCATCTACTTCATTTTTTGGCCAGTTTATCCGCATGCTGTTTTGCGACATTTCTAAACCCGAAACTGCAACACCACCGGCATTTACAGCTTTCCCTGGTGCATATTCGATGTGCTCCGATAAATATTCAACGGCCTCGGCTGTACACCCCATATTTGATACTTCGGCCAATAATTTACAACCATTTAATACTAAATTTTTGGCATCTTCTAACACCACTTCATTCTCTGTAGCACAAGGCATCGCAACATCAACAGCTACTTCCCACGGATGACGGTCGGCGACAAATTTTGCACCAAACTCTTGTGCATAAGGTTCAACAACATCGTTATTGGTCGCCCGAAGTTCGAGCAGATAATCGACTTTCTCGCCCGAAATTCCTTCTTCGTCATAAATGTATCCGTCAGGTCCGGAAATGGTTACTACTTTTCCGCCCAGCTCGTTAATTTTTGTAATGGCTCCCCAGGCAACGTTTCCAAAACCTGAAACCGAAACTGTTTTTCCTTTAATGTCTAATCCATTACGGTGCAACATGTGCTGTACAAAGTAAACCGCACCAAAACCGGTCGCTTCCGGACGAATTAAGCTTCCGCCCCAAGCCAAGCCTTTTCCGGTTAACACTCCTGTAAACTCGTTTTTTAATCGTTTATATTGTCCAAACAAGTATCCAATTTCGCGACCACCAACACCGATATCTCCAGCAGGAACATCCGTATTGGGTCCGATATGACGATACAATTCGCTCATAAACGACTGGCAAAAACGCATAATTTCGCCGTCGGTTTTTCCTTTTGGACTGAAATCGGAACCACCTTTTCCTCCACCCATTGGCAAAGTGGTCAGGCTATTTTTAAAAGTTTGTTCAAAACCCAGAAACTTTAAAACACTTAAAGTTACGCTCGCATGAAAACGAAGACCTCCTTTGTATGGTCCAAGTGCAGAGTTAAATTCAATTCGGTAACCTCTGTTTATTTGTACTTCGCCGCGATCGTCAACCCAGGGAACACGAAACATGATTACACGTTCAGGTTCAACCATTCGTTCCAAAATTTTAGATTTTTTATATCTTGGATTTTTTTGATAAAAGTCCCAAACCGATTTGACAACTTCTTCCACAGCTTGATGGAAGTCATTTTCTCCCGGAGTTCGGTGCTCCAAATTTTCAATAAACTCTTTTATATCCGCTTTCATCGCTCTAAATATTTAATAAGTAAAGTTTTTGATGTCGTAGAATTTGAGATTTTATCGGATTCTTTTCAATAAAAAAATCAATGTACAACATCCGGTAAATGTTCAATAATTAAAATTCAAAGATATGTATCTTAAAAATTATAAAACAATTATTTCTTTAATATTCATCCAAAATACAACCATCTGTATTTCTGCACATTAGAACACAAAAAAAGATGTTAAAAAACAGTGTGTGACAATCGTCAGTTTTTTGAAGATTAAAAACGGAAAGAAATACGTAAAAGGAGATTTATTATTTTGCAGCATTAAGTAATCCATCAACCGGGGAATTCAAAAAAAGAATCAAAAAAAAAAGCCCTTCTCAAATGAGAAGAGCTTTTAGAATATATAGGATTGTTTTTTACATCATTCCACCCATTCCACCGGGCATTCCACCGCCGCCCATTGGAGGCATTGCAGGAGAATCGTCTTTCTCTTCAACAATAACTGCTTCGGTAGTTAAGAACATTCCGGCAATTGAAGCTGCATTTTCTAAAGCAACGCGGGTTACTTTTGCAGGATCGATAACACCTGTTTCCAACAGATTTTGATATTCGTCGGTACGGGCATTGTATCCAAAGTCGCCTTTGCCTTCTTTAATTTTCTGAACCACTACTGCACCTTCTTTACCAGCGTTAGCAACAATCTGACGCAATGGCTCTTCTATGGCACGTTTGATGATTTCAACACCGGTAGCTTCATCGTCGTTGTCGCAAACTACATTGCTTAACGATTGAACTGCACGAATGTAGGCAACACCACCACCAGGAACAATTCCTTCTTCAACAGCTGCACGAGTTGCACTCAATGCATCGTCAACGCGGTCCTTTTTCTCTTTCATTTCAACTTCTGAAGCTGCACCAACATAAATTACTGCAACACCACCAGCCAATTTAGCCAAGCGTTCCTGCAATTTTTCTCTGTCGTAGTCTGAAGTTGTTGTTTCAATTTGTTTTTTGATTTGTCCAACACGAGCTGCAACACCACCTTCTTCGCCGGCACCGTTTACAATTGTTGTATTTTCTTTATCAACCGTAATTTTTTCTGCTTGTCCTAACATTTCGATAGTAGCTTGTTCCAGTTTCATACCTTTTTCTTCGGTAATTACTGTTCCACCGGTTAAGATTGCGAGGTCTTCCAACATTTCTTTTCTTCTGTCGCCAAAACCAGGAGCTTTAACAGCACATACTTTTAACGATCCGCGTAAACGGTTTACAACCAAAGTTGCTAATGCTTCACCATCCACATCTTCAGCAATAATCATTAACGGACGACCAGTTTGAGCAGTTGCTTCCAAAACAGGAAGAAGATCTTTCATTGTGCTCACTTTTTTGTCGTGAATTAAAATGAAAGGATTTTCAAGGTCGGCAGCCATTTTTTCGGCATCGGTAACAAAGTAAGGAGAAATGTAACCACGATCGAACTGCATTCCTTCAACAACATCAACATAAGTATCTGTTCCTTTTGCTTCTTCGATAGTGATAACACCTTCTTTGTGCACTTTTTGCATTGCCTCGGCAATTAAAGCACCAATTACAGAATCGTTGTTTGCAGAAATTTTTGCAACCGATTCTATTTTTGCGTAGTCGTCGCCAATAGTTTGTGCCTGTTCAGCAATACTTTTTACAACAGCATCAACTGCTTTATCGATACCACGTTTCAAATCCATTGGATTTGCACCGGCAGTTACGTTTTTTAAACCTACTGCAACAATCGACTGTGCCAAAACAGTAGCAGTTGTAGTTCCGTCACCTGCATCGTCGCCGGTTTTTGAAGCTACTTCTTTTACCATTTGTGCGCCTAAATTTTCGTAAGCGTCTTTTAATTCAATTTCTTTTGCAACAGTAACACCATCTTTAGTGATTTGTGGTGCACCAAATTTTTTCTCGATAACTACATTACGACCTTTTGGTCCCAATGTAACTTTTACAGCGTCGGCCAATTGGTCAACTCCGCTTTTCAACATATCACGGGCTTCAATGTCGAATTTAATTTCTTTTGCCATTTTTATTACTTTTTTTTAATTTGATTACGCGATGTACAAAACGTCTGTTTGTGACATTAATAAATAATCTACACCATCTATATTTAACTCGGTGCCTGCATACTTACCGTAGAAAACAACATCTCCAACTTTTAATTCCATTGGCTCGTCAGTTTTTCCTACTCCTACCAAAACAACTGTACCAACTTGTGGTTTTTCTTTTGCTGAATCAGGAATAATAATTCCGCTAACTGTTTTTTCTTCGGCCTCCTGAGTTTTCACCAGGATTTTTCCAGCCAAAATTTTACCTTTTAAATCTGCCATGTTTAGTTTGTTTTACTATTATTATAATTTTCAAATTTTCGACAACCCTCACTATCACATTTTGTGCCAAGAGGAATTTTGTTTTCTTTTTGCTGAAAACATAGACAAAATTACACGCTTTGTTTTTCACCTGCGCCAAAAACAAGTCATAATATACTGATTTTATGACTATTAATCCTTTTAGCGATTTTTATGACAGGCTGACAGCACTCCGGATTTCAAAAAAAGATTACTGCTGAAATTATTGGAAATACAAAAGCTGATGATCTTTCAATTCCATTTGTAATTTTCCGTTTCGGGGCATTTTTTCCATCCACTCAGATACTGTTGTTTCCCGCTCTTTACCAGTAACGAAAAATCAGAAGTCAACATTACCGAAACCAAGGCAGAACTTGTTTTGGATGTTGAAATTGGCTGTAAGAAATTAATATGGACGATATTATACTTCACTTTAAATGCAATTAGTATTGTCCGATGAATCAGTATAAAATTGGGGTTCAGGGCGCATCAGTACAGCCAATATCAAGACAAATTAAAATACCACCAATTATACATTTGCTACGAATAACATCGCAATTTACGCTGTTTTAAGACACAAAAAAAGCCATTCGAAAATATCGAATGGCTTACTATATGTGGTTTTTTATTCTACCTAGATTGAATCGGGAGGAGCTACCGGGAAACTTGGAACCTGAGTTGGATCAACTGCAGTTTCGATTTGTTCCTGAACTTTCGATTGATCGGCGCCTTGAACATCGCGTTGAATAAAAGCTGATCCCATTACTGACAAAACCAATAATGCAATGGCCAAACCCCACGTTGCTTTTTCAAGAAAATCGGTTGTTTTACGAACACCCATTACCTGACCTGATGATTGGAAATTACTTGCTAAACCACCACCCTTCGAATTTTGCACCAATACAATTAGTACTAAAAAGATGCAAACGATAAATATTAAAACGGTTATAAATGCGTACATTTCAATCTGATTAAATGTTTTTTATTTTTTCAATTTCTTTAATTCGGGTTGCAAAGTAAACACTTTTTTCCGGATATTTCAAACTTAATTTCCGATAAGCATCCTGTGCCTTTTCATAGTTTTTTTGTTGCAACAAAATATTTGCCAGCGTTTCGGTAATTATTTCATCGTTCTCCGATGTTGAATTCGCTACAACTTCCTTCAAATGTGCGCTAGAAACGAATTCGCTTTCGCCTTTTTCCGTTCGTATCAAACCCGGATTTTCGTTCAAAAATTTATCGATTAACGAATTTCCGCTTGCGCTTTCGTTGTTAACTTCTAATTTATATTCGCCCAGTGAAGTATCGGATAACACTCCGGTCGAATGTTTTTTATGAAAATTGGTATTCAGAAATTTAAACAATAGTTTTCGATCTGAAACCCGAACAGCAACTTGTTTTAAAACGGCATCGAAATCGGGAGATTTTATTTGTTTCAGGTTTTTTAAATATAGTAACCATGCCATTTCGAACGAAGGAAATTCTTCGACCAAAGCCTTTAATTCATCCACTGTTTCGTTGTTTAACAAAACCGGATTCGAGAGCAGTCTATTAAATTGTTCGGTTTGCATTTTTACCAGTTGGCGATTGTTGCATTAAAAATATCTTCAATTAATTTTTCCACAATCAATGAAGTCAATCCATCTTCCACATCGCTAATCGACAAGCCACTATCAAAGTCTTCGAATGCCGTAAAATTGCGTTCAAAACTTTCTGAGGTTACTTTATTATTTGTGTATTTTAGCTTTATCGTAATAGTTAGTCGGTTTTGCGCAGCCATGTCGTCTTTCTGAATCGACATTGGGCGAACTTCGTAACCCGTTATTTGACCTTCAAATTCGATATCGCCATTTTCTGCCAATTCATTTAAGGATGTCTGACGTTGCATTTTTTCTTTTAATGCTTCGGTAAAAGTCTGGCTTAAAGTTGGGTTTACCAATCGTGCCCGGTTGGGAAAATAATAGACGGTAAATGTCTTTTCAAGCACCATTGGTTTAGACCCCGTGAAATTATACTTTATACTACAAGATTGCGAGAAAGTTCCAATAACTATCAGAATCAATCCTAGCGAAAAATATGTCAACAATTTATCCTTTAATATCATACTCCTTAATCTTACGGTAAAGTGTCCGCTCCGAAATTCCAAGATCCTGAGCCGCATATTTTCGTTTACCATTGTGTTTATCCAATGCTTTAATTATTAGTTCGATCTCTTTATCTTCGAGCGACAAAGATTCTTCCACAAATTCCTCGGTGTCCTGAATATTGTCTCTATCGATTTGATCGACATTAATATGTTTTTGAACCGGCGACTCTTTTGGTACAAAACTGCCATCATGATCGTTGTACAAATTCCGTATGATCTGCGCCTGATCTCCTGAAATCGGCGCTTCTTTGTTTTCAATCATATCTAACACCAATTTTTTCAAATCAGTCATGTCACGTTTCATATCGAACAAAACTTTGTATAAAATCTCGCGCTCGTTCGAAAAAGTTGCTTCATCAACCGTGTTCTTCATTAATGCGGGCAAATTCTTTGAAGTTTCGGCGGGTAAATAACGTTTTAAAATAATAGAATCGATATCCTTTTCTTTT